>JALWNS010000487.1 GCA_027083655.1 Bacteroidales bacterium
GGATCAGGCTCTGTAAAAGCTATATAGCTCTTGTTCATCAAATTATTAACAGTCAAATTAGCTTGCAAACGAATAGATCCAAAATTCTTATCCCACTTTATCTCCATGTTAATAAGGTTGTATCCTTCATACCATGGCCTATAAATATCAGAGTCAAGCAATCCCTGATAAATCATCCAATCCGTGTAAATAGCCCACGCAGACCGGTAAATATATGACAGGTTCAACCATATGCTACTAATAGGCCTAACAGATAGCTGCCCATACAAAACATTCCGTGGACTATTGGGCAAGTATTGTCCGGGCATGGGAGGGCGTGTCAGAAGTAGAGATGTATCGGAGAAAACCAGATCTAATGTTGCTGTCGTATATTTATAATCAGCGAAGGTGTATGCACAGCTTGCCTTCAAATAATTTACAGGTCGAAGGGAAAAGAATAACTCAAGCCCTTTGCGCAGACTATTGCCTGCATTGCCATAAAAAACTTCCTGGTTACCACGCCCACTTAGTTTGAAACGGAAAAAATCATTTTCTGTTTGCATAATGAACCCTGTCAGCTCATAAACGAATTTTGGGCTCATGCCCTTTAGGCCAACTTCGTAGGTCATCGATGTAGAAGGCACCAAGTGTGTATTAAATCCTGAGTATGAAAAAGGATTATTAGCCAGTTCCTCTGCCGATGGAGGGACAAAGCCACTTGAGACATCTGCATAGACAGACAACATTTCTGTCACATTATAGCTCATACCTGCCCTATAACTCACATGATCAAAACTTTTGCTACAAAATGCAGAATCTAATGGCATAAGCCTGTTCATAAGATCATTGTCTATCAAGTCGTATCTGAGGCTAAAAATAGCACTCATCCTTGACCATGACAATGAATAGACCACTGAAGGAGCAAAACTGGATTGAACGATAAGGTTATTTGTTAATAGGGAGTCTGACTCTAGATTAAGTTCATCCATCTGGTCCTGTCTATCAGGTATTGGCAAGCTTTGTAGTCGGTAAAGATTTATTGCCTGCGATTTGTAATCTGCCGCAAGAATAAGCCTGTGTTTAACCAGGCTACCAAAATTTAGGTCATAATTCATGCTTGCTCCCAGGTCCATGATATTACGGTATTCTGCCGCTTTGTTACTGGTTTCTTTATAATTCCAGGGCCGCAGGTATGTTGTCATGCCTAATGTCGCACGGTCATTAACAGCTATTTTTGTTACCAGGCCAATGATTGTTCTCTGCGTTTTTTGGTATTCGTTGAAAGGCACTGCATCCGGGTTGGCCTGTGTGAGGTCGTCAAACTGCCCTAGGTTAAGACCCTCAGGATTTTGTTGGAAATATTCTGTATGCCCTACAACCTGGCGTATTGAAATACGGCTGGATGGTCGGAAACGTACCTGGCTGTAAAAATTATTACCCCAGAAACCCTGGTGTACACGGTAACCATTGCCTCTGGTACGCCAAAGGCTTATGCTATAATCCACGTTGTCTTTTGTCCCCCTGGCAGACACTCCTACTCTATAAAAGCCCCAGCTTCCCACAGATAATCTTGTCCTTGTTTCAAATGCTTTATCAGATCCTAATCCAGTCTGAATGTTAATCAAACCCGCATTACCCGCCGATCCATAGATACTAGCCATTGAACCACGAAAGACCTCAATCCTTTGCACATTATCCCAATCTATACCGTATAGATCAGGTACAAAGCCCGCAGGGTCAGACAATGGTATGCCATCAACAATAACGTTTATTCCACGCAGACCCCGTTCTGTTAATATACCTTGACCTCGTATAGAAATATGCATCTTCTCAGATCCATGCTGATTATCCACCAACACACCCGGAACTAAAACTAAAACCTCATCAATACCAACTGCCTTGGTTATAGAACCTATTACAGATGAATCGATTAAAGTTACTGCTTCCGGAGCCTTCTGCCATTGTACAGGCACTCTGGCACCAAGTATTTTGACCTCTGGTAAATTTACTGTATCATTCTGGGAATAAACCACTTGCATAAGCAACAAAAATAATATAATTAGAACACCCTTTGTTTTCATTTTCAATAGTTTTTTAGTTTTGAAGTCGTAATAGAAAAAGTTAGAAAAGAAAAATATACCCTAAATCCGGACTTATTTATCAACTACTAAGAAGTATTATGGATTAAATCTGGGGAGGGTGTTCTATAGTATGTGTATAAGACCCCAACCAAATGAGGGACAAATTATCATACAC
>JALWNS010000488.1 GCA_027083655.1 Bacteroidales bacterium
GGAAACCAAGCACTGGATAGAACAGCTCCTGGGTATTGCCTACGACAAGACACGTGATTATGCCTCAGAACCGTTCATTAAAGCAGTTGTCTCTCTGCGCGAGATAAAAGACCAATATGAGATAGAGGAAATAGAAAGAATGATTGAGGTTGCATATAAGATGCACACCACTGCGATGAAAATGGCAAAGCCTGGAGTTAAGGAGCAACAAATAGCAGGAGCTATTCAAGGCATCACACTATCCCACGAAGGACCTGTCTCATTCCCTGTTATCGTAACGGTCAACGGACAGACCCTCCACAATAATTATTACGGAAATATTCTCAAGGAAGGTCAGTTACTTATAGTTGATGCAGGCGCCGAATCACAAAACCATTATGCCAGTGATATAACTCGTACCACACCTGTAGGCGGTAAATTCAACCAGAGACAGCGTGATATATACCAGATAGTCCTAGATGCCAACAAACAAGCTATTGAAGCTATACAACCCGGTAAACCTTACCGCGAGGTACACTTATTAGCAGCACGAGTCATAGCACAGGGACTGAAAGATCTAGGTTTGATGAAAGGCAATGTTGATGATATTGTCAAAGAAGGTGCACATGCCTTATTCTTCCCACATGGTCTTGGCCACATGATGGGACTTGATGTCCATGATATGGAAGGATTGGGAGAAGATTACGTAGGATACACAGAAACAATGAAACGATCTGGCCAGTTTGGCCTTGCTTTCTTACGCCTGGCCAAGCCTTTGCAGCCAGGTCATGTTTTAACTGTAGAACCTGGTATATATTTCATTCCAGAGCTTATTGACCTGTGGCGTGGACAAAACAAATTCACAGACTTTATTAACTATGACAAGCTGGAAAGCTTTAAAGACTTTGGCGGAATAAGAATAGAGGACGATGTTTTAGTGACAGAGACAGGTGTACGCGTGTTAGGACGTCCAATACCAAAAGAAATAGACGAAGTCGAACAGATATGCGCCGGATAAAAAAAAAGCCGCCCTCAAAAGGCGGCTTTTTTTATTTTAATATTCATCTTCGTTGAATAAGAAGTCTTCTTTACTAGGGTAATCAGGCCATAGATCCTCTATGCTTTCAAAGACTTCATTTTCATCTTCTATTTCCTGCAAGTTTTCAATGACTTCTATAGGAGCTCCTGTACGTATAGCATAATCTATGAGTTCTTCTTTAGTTGCAGGCCATGGAGCATCCTCCAGTTTTGATGCTAATTCTAGTGTCCAGTACATATCCCTAATATTTAGGGGTTTAATTGTTGCGCAAATATATTTTTTTTCATTTAAAATGTCAAGAAAATTTTCTACTTACGCAATTCAAATTTTTTACCAAGATATTTACGGCGGGCTTCTTCGTCCATAGCAAGCTCTTCGGCTGTACCACTCTTGAGGATACGGCCATCGTAAAGCAAATAAGCTCGATCTGTGATAGTCAGTGTCTCATGGACGTTATGGTCTGTGATGATTATACCAATATTTCTATCTTTCAGATGGCTAACAATGTGTTGTATATCTTCCACAGCAATTGGATCAACACCTGCGAAAGGCTCATCAAGAAGGATAAATTTAGGGTCTAGTGCCAAAGCCCGCGCTATTTCCACACGGCGCCGTTCTCCACCTGAGAGCTGTATGCCCAAACTCTTCCTTATTTTAACTAAACCAAATTCTTTGAGCAAACTCTCGACACGGGCTTCTCTTTCTGCTTTCTTTAATTTTGTCATCTCAAGTACTGATCTAATATTATCCTCGACCGAAAGCTTACGAAAAACAGATACTTCCTGTGGAAGGTAACCTAAACCAAGTTGCGCCCTTTTGTACATAGGCAAATCTGTAATATCCTTATCGTCAAGGAAAATATGGCCATCATTAGGCTTGATTAAACCAACAATCATATAAAACGTTGTGGTTTTACCAGCACCATTAGGCCCCAACAGACCTACTATCTCTCCACGGTTTACCTCAATGCTTACTCCATTTACCACACGTCTCTTGCCATATATTTTAACTAGATTTTCTGTTCTTAGTTTCATCTGTTTCAATATTTATTAGAGAATTTATCACAGAAAAATAATTCTTCACGGGATTAGCATATATTTGCAAAAACAAGTCTTCTAGCAACCGCCGCTCTCCTTCTAACCTATCCAGTTTATCATTCATCATTTCTATAAAACGATGTTTATCTTCCTGTGTATAAAATTTGGAATAATCTGTATTCTTGAAAAATAAATCTGCTGCAACGTAATTAAACGGGCGCAACCTATAGCCCTTGTATATCTCTGTATCTACCAGCCGTGCTAAATTTTTGAAAAACTCATTCTTCGGGAAACGTATCAAGTGGGGTATTTTAGGGTTAAGAGGCTCACCAAAAGTCAAATGTACTCTCCCCTTAGGAGCCTTAAGCCCTCCTATCATCTGGTTAAGATCATCGAGCTTACCTTTTTGATAATTTGCATCTTTTAACCTTAGGTATAGCTCTTTAACCTTCTCGACATCGCAAGGCTCTATCTCATAATTTATCGTTACCGGCAAAATATTTACCTCCATATAATTCGATACCCAATCCTTCTCTCCACTAATATTAAACATTTTAATAAGACTAACCTGGGTGCGATCATCTCCATCTTTTGTTCTACCCTCCCTTTGTGATATCCACACTGACCGTTTTTTCTCTGTAATGGTATAACGGATGTATTTTGAAAGAATTATCGAATAATGGTAAAGCTTACGTCCTGGCACATTCCTCTGCACAATAAAAGTACGGTTTAGCTTCACAAGATCAGATATCCACTTATTAATCAACAAATTACTACCTATTGCTATCTCTGCAGTCTCAAAGCCATTCTTATATAAAACATAATTAAGCATGGCCGAATCCAGAATTATATCCCTGTGGTTTGTGATAAAAATATACGGAACACCCTGTTGTACATTATCAATGCCCGAATATGTTAGCGATGTTATAGAGGTCTTTAATACTTGTTGCAGAATAGGGTAAATAAAATTCAGCTGAAACTGCTCTATCGTCCTGACCTTTAATAATTCCTCGACATAAGACTTTAGGGATAAGTCCGGGAATATACTTTTGACAAAGCCGAGAAAAGCTTTCTCTTTAACCAACCTCTGGACAACTTCGGCCACCTCTCTATCTTCGTAAGGACGTATCTCATCAAACTCTGGCAAATAAGGCATAACCCCATATTTATCATTCAATAAACAAAATTAACAATTCCTTCGAATATTATTCAATTATTATTGTTTTAATATTGTTAAATCTCAGGACTCTTGCGGCGGGACAGTAACTGGACAAATTTCCGTACCCAATCAAAATATAAGATCACATATAACAGTATAGACATCAACAAAAGCACAACTACATTAAAAACATAAGTATCTATTTTCGAACCGCCAAGAAACTTGTATGACGCATAAAACTGTGCACGTCCATAATGCGAATATGGATCCATAAAAATAGGATCTTTCTTGCGTATTAGCTCACCATTATACAAAATTATCTGCTTAACTCGGTTGCGATTTAAAACTATCTCTGCTAATTTTTTATTATAGTTTTCCTGCTTAAGATTTATCAAACCATTCCGTCCAAGTTCACTTTCTAATTCCTCTATAATTTTATCTTTTTCCATACTTATTTTGTTGGACAAAATATTGTAATAACGCTGCATCTTGGATAGATAAGCAAGTAACGTATCGCTATATTCAACAAAATTACTGTCACTTAGGTACTCAAAATTATCAAAACGCAAAAACTCAGGTAAATCCATCTTAGCTATCTTATGAAATTCCTTATCCACTACCTGACGGTAATACTCAAAAGTCTCATCCATGCCTGCCAATTTAGCTTTTCTGGCCTTGTGAATGAGCCTATTCATCTCAGGCACATAAAAACTACTATAATACACAGCATCACTCTTTTGCTTGTCAATATCAAAGAAATGTTTCTCATACTCATTATCCCTGAACTGTACCACGGCCATTGCCTCGTATGACCAACGCGAAAACATTACATCTGCTATAAAAGGAGTATATTTCTTATTAGTCAACTGCACAGGCAAATCATCAAAGTTAATCATAAGCCCTCCCAAAAGCATCTGGGGGACTAATATCAATGGTATAGTGATATATATAGCCACAATAGAATCCAATGCCGACGAAATCAATAATCCTAACATATTAGATGCCAGGGCTGTAACAAATAAAATCACCCAAAATTTAATCGTCAGGCCATGCAACTCCAAGATCCAATCTGATATTAAAACAAAAGTTAATGTCTGGTACAATGAAAATAAAACTAATATCAGAACCTTGGAATTCAAATAACTAAAACGGCTCAATTGTAAAAATCTCTCTCTCTCCTGGATTTTCCTATCTTTAATAATCTCTTCTGCACTCAATGATAGTCCTAAAAAAATAGCTACAATCACTGCCATGAATAGAAAAATCGGCAGATTGTGATTAGTCATAAATACATATACTCCATCTTCGTTAGGAGTACGTACAAAAAAGGCCAAAATCAAAGCTAATAATGGTGCCTCAAGTAAATTTATCAGCATGTATTGTTTATCAGCTAACTTAGATAGAAAGTCTCTTTTGAAAAAAATCCAGAATTGCTTTAATAACGAAGGTTTGCGAAATTCTTTCTCGGGTAAACTTGTCTTGGATGGTGCCTTTATCCTCTCGCGTATCTCTAAGTTAACGCGGTAGAGAATATACCATTCCTTAGGCGGTGTCTTGCGTACCTGCGTATGACGCCCAAACTCATTGACCATCTTATCTTCTATAATCTCCAGTATCAAATCCGGATTCACATTGCCACATGTCGGACATTCTGCAATCTGTGCATCAGCATAGTTGGCTATCTGCTTAAAATATATCACTCCATCGAGAGGATTGCCCTTGTACACAGGATACCCTCCTTTGTCCAAAACAATTATCTCATCAAAAAGCTTAAAAATATCCGACGATGGCTGATGAATGTTTACTATCACCAACCGGCCACTGACAGCCTGCCGCTTCAATAAGTGCATAACATTCTCCGAATCCATCGATGACAAGCCACTGGTTGGCTCATCAACAAACAAAATAGACGGCTCACGAATTAGCTCTAGGGCTATATTCAATCTTTTTCGCTGACCACCACTAATAAACTTATTCAACGGATTACCTACTTTCAGGTCCTTAATCTCATAAAGTTCTAGCTTGTGCAAAATATCGTCGACTTTTCGCCTTATCTCTTCGTCTGTCTTATCACCAAAACATAGCTTGGCGCTGTAATAAATATTCTGATAAACTGTCAGCTCTTCTATCAACAAGTCATCCTGTGGTACATAGCCTATAAGAGGAATTAGCTCGTCTCTATCATCATATAAGTCATGCCCATTTATAGTTATTTTTCCCGCAGTAAGCCTGTATTTTCCTATCAAAAGATTAAGTAATGTAGACTTACCTGCACCACTTGCCCCTAAGATACCTATCATTTGTCCAGACTCTGCTTCAAAACTAAATCGATGAATACCATTATCACTATTCGGATAATAAAATTCGATATTATGGGCTATAAGCTTGACTCTTTCAACAGGTGAAATGCCCAAGAAATAACGTATAATTTGGGTCTGGTAAATAGGTTTTATCTTTGAATCACGTATTATTGCCCCACTATCAAACAGATAGACTAGTCTGGGCTCGATATTACGTGATGTAAGCTTAAGGGTAAGATTACCCAAATATTTGAAAATTAATTTTTCTACGCTTGGTATAAAAAGAAAGATTAGCTTCTCATCCAAGCCTTTACTATACAGATACCTAACATCATTCTGCGGAGGGTTTTGTTCTTCGGGTAAAACATACAAAAGATTTGCCTGCACAGGCACTTCATCCAGCTTATCCAGAACAAAGTATTTCACAGACAGGTACTCATCGGAATCAATATTAAATATAGCGGCCACGGTCGAAACAAAATCATTAACCTCTGCAGATGACTCAATCTCATTTCTAAAAAACTCTATTAAACGTATAATAACAATAACCTTTTCAAGGTGCTCTAATGTCTCGTTAACATGTTCTGCTATTTTTAGCACCTTAACAAAATAAGCCGACAACCTTTTCTTCCGCCTCTTATCACTAGAGAAATCACTCAGAAAATTTTTCACATAAGTGTCATACAGATTCAGATACTTCTGGGTGAGATCCTTATTAAGACGACGGTTAAGATACTGATAAATAATTTGACGGGATGAAGAAATGTCTCGCTCGTCGGAGCGTAATATCGCTCCGACTGCGAACAATTGCATCAGGGCATTTAATATGGATTCGTCCATAGGCAGTATTAATATTGGTTGAAGTCAATAGCAACAAGGTAAAATTTACCATTTTCTACTGTAAAATAAAAACTCCAACCTAAATACGTGTTCAATACTTCATATTTAATGCGGGGTTCAATTCTCTTTGCCCTATCAACAATTAGCTGGCTAACAGGCAAGTTTGCTTCTTTCTCTAATTCTACAATAGCAGAAAATTTATGAAAATCATCTATATGCCTTGCAAAACAACCACCTGGAAGGACACCCTGGTCATTCATATCAGGGAAAGTGCTAAAATCTATAGAACAAACCCAAGCACTATCATTAACATCTCCAAGAAGATTATCATATATCATCTGAACGGGCTCAAAAGCCAAAACCTGAAAAATACCCTGGATAGTAATAAAAAACAAACTATCATTATAATAGCTCAACTGGCGTAGCAAGAATAAATCCTTGGTCTTGATAGAATTGAGCAAGATAGAATAAGCATTTTGTAAGTTTTCCTTCTCTTCATCCGAAGACACCTGGGAAGTTTTAACCTGGCTCTGTGGACTACTGGCAGAATCGTCCACAACCTTTGCCGTTATGCTATCAACCGCAACATTAACGACACTATCTGCTTTTTGCAAATCTTTCTGAAACCTGTCTTTAATCTTTTCTGCACCCTGGCATCCGGCGAGAAATAAAACGGTTAACACGATATAAAATATTCTTTGCATGACTTTATCGCTTTACATTTTCATAACAAAATTAAACAAATCTTTCAATTATCTCTCTTATTCTACTATTTACTTCCTCTATAGATCCAAGGCCATCTACTTCGTACAAAATCCCACTGTTTTTGTAAAAACTCAACAAAGGCTCTGTCTTCTGCTTATAAACCAAAATCCTCTTTCTTACTACTTCAGGAGTATCATCTGTACGGCCTTCTATCTGGGCTCTCTTTACCAAACGTTCAATGACCACCTCCTCAGGAACCCTCAAATATATTACGGCACATATCTTCTCATGCATTTCTCCCAACATCTGGTTAAAGGCATCTGCCTGGGCTACTGTCCTAGGAAAACCATCAAACAAAATTCCTGACTCCTTTTCCAACTTCTGCAAACGATTACGGATAAGAGCAATAATAATGTCATCAGGTACTAGCTCTCCACTATCAATATATTTCTTTGCTTGCTGTCCAAGTGGGGTTTGGTTTTCTATTGCCGAACGTAATATCTCTCCTGTCGAAAGGTGGACAAACTTGTATCTCTGAGAAAGCAATTTTGCTTGAGTACCCTTACCTGCACCTGGGGGACCAAAGAACACAAAAATCTTCATCTCTACCTTTTTAATTGTTTAAAAAGCTATTGACTTAAAACATATATATCCTTTAAATTTCTTCCATAACCGTCATAATCAAGGCCATAACCAACAATAAACTTATTAGGTATCTCCAAACCTACGTAATGAATAGGAAAATCCTTAACAAAAGCATCTTTTTTAAAAAACATTGTAGCTATATAAATCTCCTTTGGCTCATACCCTCTTAGCTGCTTGAGAATATACTCCATGGTCACTCCTGTGTCAACTATATCCTCCAGGACTACAACTGTCATATTTTCTATATCCTCGTTAATCCCAATCAGCCGCTTTACCTTGCCTGTAGTGGATGTTCCTTGGTAAGAGGCCAGTTTAACAAAAGTAATTAAAGATGGAACTGTTATCCTACGGTACAAATCTGCCGCAAATATAAATGCACCATTCAGAATTGCAATAAATATTACATTCTTACCTTCCAGGTCCTTATTCAATCTTTCGGCCAAATTATCGATAGCCTCCTGGATACGGGCCTCTGGGATAAACAGCTCAAATGTCTTGTCTAAAACTTGTACCTTCTTTGACATTGAGAAATTTATTTATTAATTCTGCGACAATTTTAAATAAAATTTAAATAAAAACTCAATGGATGGTAAAATAATTTCATCTGGAAAATCATAGTCTTTAGAATGAAGCTGGGGTCTCTCCTTCCCAGAGCCTATACCAAAGTACACGCCTTTATACCTGACTGTATAAAAACCAAAATCCTCTCCCCAACTAAAAGGTTCCTCCAAAAACACTACCCTGCCTTGCTCTTGCTCAACAGTCTCGACAAGCTTATCTACTAAACCAGGATCATTGTATATTGCAGGGGCATCTTCGGTATAAATGAAGTCAATACTTAGCTCATGGGTACGTGCAACCGCTCTCATTTCTTTCTCCACAAAGTCCATTATCTCTTCAAGGTCCTGTACCTGATATGCCCTGGGTACTATATGCAATACAAGCTCATCAGGAGAAATACCAAAAGTAGGCTTACCATAATTGAGGTAAGTCAGGTTTAGATCACCTCTTTTTGCTAGATCTGTATGGTAAAATGTATCACGAATTAATGCAAGAATTTTTTCTAATGCTAAAATAAAATTTGAATTCGACCTGGAATAGGCGGCATGAATAGACCTGCCTTTAAAAACAACTTTAATCCCAGATACATAGGCATTAAACTCCCCCTTACGGACAAGAATGGAATTGTAATCATAGCCTGGTATATTATGAAAACCTATTATAACATCCGGAGCTATCTGTTCAAATTGCTTATCTGATATAACATCCAATGCCCCAGTTAGTGTCTCTTCTGCCGCTTGAAACAAAAGAATTACACGATCTTTAATTTTCTGCCTGGACAATGCTTCGGCCAAGCCAACCAAAATAGCACTATGACCATCATGTCCACATTTGTGGCTCCAACCCTTATTCACAGAACGATAAGGCAGATCCATTGTCTCGTCTATTGGCAAGGCATCAATATCTGCCCTGAACATTATAGTCTTCCCGGTCTGCCCACTCCCAAACTCAAAAGCAATTGAATAATTCGGAAATTCATAAACCCTTACTGGCCTGAAATGGGATACAAAATGCTTGATTAAATCAGTAGTCTTTTGTTCGTGCCCTGATATCTCTGGAAATTTGTGTAGCTTTTGCCGAAAATCAATGATCTTCTTTATGTCTACACCTAATTTCATTCCCATAAACTAAAAAATATTTTTATCTTCAGGTTTATACTCCAGATTAAGTGGTAGGTTTATCAAATCACCAAGGTGTGTACCTAATTCAGCTATTTCTTCATCAGAATAATACCATGTAATATCAACCTGTATATCTAGATTTTCAAAATAACTAAACAAGGACACTATCTGCTTAATACTCTGGGTATTAATATAAAAAAAATGGAAAACTACACTAAGCTTGCTAAATCCCCTGTTTTTCAATACTTTCTTTATAAGCTCAAAAATCTGGCTATAAAAACTCACAGGGTCGGCCATTAAAGACACTCCCTTAAAA
>JALWNS010000489.1 GCA_027083655.1 Bacteroidales bacterium
GATTTTACAAAAGATAATGTCATCGTAGGTGATCCGTGGTTTTTTCCGAAGAAAAAATCTTTGCACAAACAATATTATATGTACATGAGTACGAGGGATTTGGCAAGGATAGGTGCAATGGTTGCCGATAGCGGACGTTGGCAGGGACGGCAGATTGTGCCAAAGTGGTGGATAAAAGAGAGTACAACGGCTTATTCGCATATCAAAGATAGTGATGACCGCTACGACGGTGTTGGTTACCTGTGGTTCCTTGATTCGAAGACCGGTACTATCTGGGCAGATGGCTATGGCGAGAGGTTTTTAATCATTCATCCTGGGAAAAAACTTGTATTGGTAGAGCAGAATTTCACAGGGAACTCGTACATATCGACAGCTTATTGGCTAATCACAAGGAATATGGATTCTGGACTGCCTAATTTGCTCGAAGCCCTCCGGATGCTTACTCAAGAATAATTGTGCTTAAAGTTTGCTTGTTGAGAGTAGAACATTGGCTTTATATTTTTTGTGAGTAGCTTATTTGTTTTGAAAACCTGGGCTTTGTTTGTATCTTGCTGATAGCTGATTTTTAACCAGTTTAAATTCTACAGAGAATGTCAAAAACACCATTCTGGACATTAGGTATATTGGATGTTAGCCAAAAGCTGACTTATGGGAAGATCTGGCCAAAAGGATAAATGCAGATTTTCGGTTTGTTACTACTGTAGCCAGGGATTTGAATAGATTGGAATTGAGCTTTGAATACAAGGATGTAAAGGTAAGATTCACTGAGTCTGATACAAAACCTCTTTTTGTAGAATGCTACTTTCAGAGAGGTTTGGGTAATATCTGGTTCGAGATATCCAGGACAGATTTTATAGACCGGCTTATGAGCTTATTTACCAAGAATAAGCTAGAATCTGCTAATAAGGAATTTAATAAAAAATATCTCATACTTGGTGCTAATACTCAGAAAGTGAGAGAGATAATAAACAATGAGAAGATAATCAAGATTATTTTGAGTGAGAGTATAACATTTGTAGGTGGCAAGAATGGAAAGGATGGGAAGTTTAGATTAACCCTGAATATTCATCGCAACGTAAACAGTCCGGAGCAGCTGGAGACAATTTACAATTTCACGGTTAGTTTGATAGAATTATTGTTTTAATTAGCCTCCCTTTATTATCAAAAATGTGCACAGGGTAAAAATTACCGTATGTACAAAAAAAACTTATTGCATTGTAAAAAATCATTGATTTATTTTACTTTCGCCGTGTAATTTTTTTTAAATCTTATTACGATTATGAAGACCTTGTCCATAAAATTATTAATGCTTTTGTTCTTAGTAATTAGCGTGCAGCTATCTGCGCAGGACTATAGAATAAATTTCGCAATACTCGGCTCTGATGATGTTCCTGATAGTGTGCAGGTTATAAACCTAGACCAGAATACTAGTCTCACCCTGAAAGGATACCAGGTGTTGCATTTAGTTGCCTCGTGGATACATGTTTATCCAAATCCAATGGCCCAGAGTGCAACAATTGAATTTTACAACCCGGTGGAAGATTATGTTAGCATTAGAATTTTTGACTTAGCAGGGAGAAAACTCTTGCAGAGTACCATAGGCTTGCCAGAGGGGAACTGTATTTTTAGACTTTCAGGCTTGGGCATGGGTACTTTTATTGTTAATATAACCACGAGTGCGACAGGATCGTCGGCAAAAGTGATTTCAACCAACCCCGCATCATCCCGCCCCAGGTTGGAGTTTGTAGAGGTAAGGGACCAGAATAATTATCCCAATCCGGTGTCATTATTTGACGCTGACGAGGTGCAGATGTTGTATAATTACGGCGAAAGATTGAGATTTATAGCTTATTATGGCTCCAAGGTATCTATACAGGAAGACATCCCAACAAGCGACAGGACAATAACGTTTGATTTTTCGTTTGGTACTGACCCATACCTGATGCCTTATTACACTGGCCGCATACTTCCGGCACCCAGGCAGGTAGAATACAAGGATGAGTATTTATCGTTGGCCAACACTGCAATAATTCTGAACGGAGTTGACCAGGAGGACCCGAGGTTGCTATACTTGCTTGACAGGATTACCCGTTATGGCGGCAATTATGAGTTTGTGACACAGGCTAGTACAGACCACACCTGTGTGATAATTGTTAATGATGATTCTTTGGCGCCACCGCCGAACCCGCAAGGTTATGTTATCCAGTCCAGTGG
>JALWNS010000490.1 GCA_027083655.1 Bacteroidales bacterium
CTTTATTAGTTATACCTTCATCCGGTAAACATGTATTTTTCACCCGTTTTTTTTAGAAAAATAAATAGTTTGGATTGAGTTATAATAATAGTTTTCGATTTTTGTAATTATTCGGTTGCCATATCGACAGATATTAAAGCCCCTGTGCGGGGGTCGAATTGGATTTGTATATTGCCGTAATCCAATAGTTCTACTGGTAGGTGTGCTATTACACCTGCTTGTGGTAATAAGACCTGTTTTTGTGCTAACAATCTGTTTTCTACTTTGACACGAATGATAGCTATTTCAGGAATTCTATAAGCTAGTCCGGTTTTTCCTGCGGGGATTTTTTCTATGCGCCGTAAAAGTTCCTGGTTTTGCATAAAGTTTTGCAGTGGGTTTGTAGTACCAATAGTTTCAATCTCAAGGTAAACAGGTTTACCACGCATATCAGTTATAGGTAGTAAGCCATATTCTGGGGAATATCTAAAAATTATTTGCTTTGTGATGGTATTTTTTATATCAGGGACAGTTTCGTATTTATAATGGTATGATGTTTTATCAACAGTACCAACAAAAAGGGAAAGATATTCTTGTTCCAATTGGTCAATACCCTGAAGCATTAGCCTTAGAGCTTCTCCATCAGGGAGATATTCGCTATCCCCTTCACCTACTAGCAAAGCTTCTCTGTCATCCCTGAGAGTGAAGATTTCATCTGCTATTTCTTTTGCTTGTTCGCGGGTTGATTTTCTAATAATACGCTTTTTGATTATAGGAACAACGCGTCTGGTAGTATCAAACTCCTGTACACGGAAGACCGTGTCATAAACTTCTTTGTATCCACGATCGATGACAGTAATATGCTGGTTAACAGATTCATATATGCTTTGTTCTACAAATTTTTCTTCTTGCCATTGCAACTGGTAATTTACATTAGGTTCTGCATTGATAGATGCCAGGAAGCCTTCGGGAGTAGTATGTACCCTATAAATCCATGGTTTCGTGCCTGTTATTAGCCATAGATTATTGGTATCACGTACAGGTACTGTTGATATGTTTACATCTGAAATTTGCCAATAGGTGCGGTTTTGGCGGATAATATTGTTAACTGTTCCTAAAAATTCTTCGGCATAATCAGCGTATGGACCTTTTTTCTCAGTGATTTTTGTTAGCTGGAGCTCGACAATAATTTTAGACTGGGGAAGGCAATATGCTACTGACTGTGGTAAATATGAGTTTACCTTTTGGATATTAACAACCGATACATCAATTCTGTGTGAGCAAGAAGCTAAAATCATAATAGCAATAGGGAATATTATTGAGGCTATCTTTTTATTCATTGTTTTGCTCTTTAAGGTATGTGTGTGTTTTTATGGCAATCTCTATGAAAAGAGAGAAGAAAATACCAAGTACAACGAAAATGACAATATAAAACGAAAGATTTTGTTCTGACCTTTTTTGGGTTATTCTAGAGAAATCAGAAGTAAAATAAAACAAAGGCCTGTTAAGTATGATGTCTGCCAGGACGTATGCATCATAAGTATTGGCAGAGAAATTGACACCTATTTCATTTGAATCAATTACAGAGAGGGTGCTTTTTATAACCTTTTTTAATAAAGGTCCTTTTATTTCCCGGCGTAAGTTTTCCTGGCTACGGTATAAAGATACTGCTGGGGATCTATGCTCGAAATAGTATGTTAGACCCCGTTTAAATTTTTTGAAGTCTTCGTATGACTTAGCTCTGAGCGTTAGTTTTATTTGGCCAGCGTTATACCGGTACATGTTGTTATCGATAGAAACGTTAAGAACCAGAAAAGTAGTGGAGTCTTCATTAAAATTAGCTTTAATCCATGTTGTGTCTGTAATTTTGGTGCTAATTGTTTTTAAGTCAGCATAAATAACGTTTATATAAGGTTCATAACCACGGGGAGAATAGATTAAGCCAGTTGTTGCGTATATGGTTGATTCGTAGTATTTTACAGGGTTGTTGCGTTTTTTAAAGAGTCCAAAAACAAGACCGGCTAAAGCAAATAAGATTAGAAAAAGAAAATATTTGCGGAAAAACTTATACGTCTCCGCAATGATTTCAATAATATTTAACTCCCTCATTATCCCCACACTTTTGATTAGAATAACAAATTAAATTATTTTTTTATATAATTGGAAATTTCAAAGTATTAAAATATACAATGACTATGAGTTGCTATTTTGTAGATACACATGCCCATTTGT
>JALWNS010000491.1 GCA_027083655.1 Bacteroidales bacterium
ATACCAAACCACTGGCACCAATATGATAACTCTCCCTACCTATGATCCATACAAGCAGACCTGTGGACAACCACGATATAATTAGCACCTGCCATGCCTGCCTCGGATGAAAATAAAAAAGCGATAATGTCAACATAAACAAAGGCAGACTGTTGGAATACAGATGCTTGAGACTACCATGCACAAGAGGGGCAGTGAATATGCCTACCAGTCCCTTTATAGTTCGGGGGAGAATACCAAGATAAACCATATCTGGCCACAAAGTTTGCTGCAAGAAAAACATTAGCCACAGAAGAGCCACCAATAGTATAGCTACAAACAAAGCTACCCTGAAACGCAAGATTTGAGCAGTGGGAGTATTTTTATCATTGATTGCCATGTATGCTAGAGAGCTTTTGTGTTAAAAAATAATTCTGACAGTACAAAACTTGTTTCTCAGAACTTAGTAGCCGTTAACACGGATCTGATTACCGGGCTATCTGGTCTCGATTGTTATTTTTTTCTAAAGCAGTTTTCTGGTTTTGCCTGACATTGCGCACAAGGCCCTTGAATCCTGTCCGTTCCACAGGTGTACGGCGGAAAATCTGCTTAAACTCCTGCTTAGTAAGGTTCTCCAGCTGTTCATCAGTCAGGTTAAGCAGGTCTGGTCTGGGACGTAATTCCTCTATTTGCGTAGGCTGGGCATGCCTATTCCATGGGCAGACCTGCTGGCATATATCACAGCCAAATACCCAGCCGTGCAATTGTGTCTGGTCTGTGAAGTCCCCGCGATATTCTATGGTCAAATACGAAAGGCAACGGCGTGCATCTACCACCTGCGGCTGGACAATAGCGCCTGTAGGACAAGCGTCCATGCACCTTGTGCAGGTGCCACAAAAATTCTTTTCCCAGGGCCGGTCATACTCCAGTTCTATGTCCACGATTAGCTCTCCAATGAAGAAATATGAACCTTTCTTGGTCAGGAGCAAAGAATTTTTTCCAATCCAGCCCAGGCCTGCCTGCTGCGCCCAAAAGCGTTCGAGCACTGGGGCGCTGTCCGTAAAAGCGCGTCCCTGGACCTGTCCCCATTGCTGTTGCATGCGCCCGAGCAGCTGGCGCAGACGTTTCTTTATAACAAAATGATAATCCATGCCCCAGGCATAACGTGAGATTTTATATTTCTGCAAATTCAGGTCATTGGCAGGCAGGTAGTCCATCAGAACAACGATGATGGACCGTGCCCCTGGCACGAGCTGGGCTGGATTGAGACGCTTGTCCACATTACGTGCCATATATGCCATTGTGCCGTGGTAATTATTCTCCAGCCATTGAAGCAAATGTTCACGCTGCTCCTGCGCCTCACGCACACGTGTAATACCACAAGCTGCAAATCCTAGCTCCTTGGCCCATTGCTTTATTTTCCCAGACTTTTCTGCCAGGGTCATTTCTTTTTCTTTAGCATCAATACTACCTGGTCCACTATATCACGTGCCACCTCGGGCTTTGGCTTGAGCGCAAAATCCTTGCGCTCACCATCTGGAAAGATGAAAGACACCTTGTTGGTGTCTATGCCAAAGCCCGCACCCTTGTCTCTGAGAGAATTGAGCACAATGAAATCAAAATTTTTCTTACGTATCTTTTCCATTGCATTTGCGGTTTCATTATCTGTCTCCAGGGCAAAGCCTATCAACAGCTGGCCCGGGCGTTTTTTCTGACCCAGCGAGGCGGCAATATCAGGGTTTTTAACCAACCTAATCATGAGCTCATCACCTGTCTTTTTAATCTTGGTCTGTGCCTGCTCTGCGGGACGGTAATCTGCCACTGCTGCAGCCAGGACTGCTATGTCCACTGCAGGGAAGATCCGATCTGCCTGGGCGTGCATCTCACGTGCTGATATGACGGGTATAAGCTCAATATTGGGATCATTGACAGTGAGGGAAGTAGGTCCAGAGATGAGATAAACTTTTGCTCCACGCCTTGCCAGCTCCTGTGCTATGGCAAAGCCCATTTTACCTGAGGAAAAATTACCAATAAAACGCACAGGGTCAATCATTTCATAAGTTGGACCTGCAGTGACCAGAGCTTTATGTCCTGCCAGGTCTTTTTGTTTTGAGAAAAAGCTTTCCACAATATCGGCAATATCCTGTGGCTCTGCCATACGGCCTTTGCCACTAAGGCCACTAGCAAGCTCTCCTTCTGTTGGCTCTATGACATGCACACCCCGCTGCCTTATAATTTGCAAATTTTGCTGTACGGCAGGATGGCAATACATATCCAGATCCATGGCAGGAGCAACGAACACCGGACAACGTGCAGAAAGATACGTAGTAACCAAAAGATTATCTGCCTGTGCATAAGCCATCTTGGCCATGGTATTGGCAGTTAGCGGTGCAATGACAAAGGCATCAGCCCACAGGCCCAGATCAACGTGTGAATGCCATTGTCCAGTCTCATGGTCAAAAAAGTCAGTAAAAACAGGATTATGTGACAAAGAAGCAAGAGTCAAAGGACCGACAAAATCGCGTGCCATAGGTGTCATCAGGACTTTAACCTGTGCACCACGCTTAACAAACTCACGCAAAAGATAAACAGATTTATATGCTGCTATACCACCTGTTATGCCGAGTAATATTTTTTTATCCTTAAGCATAAGCAACTTTTTATGATAGTATTAAGTCAAAAATATTAAATTAGCAGATAAATTCATAAAAACCATAAGAATGATTAATAGGAAAAAAGTAGTAGTAATAATGCCTGCATATAATGCAGAGAAAACCCTGGAGCAGACATACAAAGAAATTCCCATGGATATAGTAGATGAAGTTATTTTAGTTGACGACAGGAGCCAGGATAGTACTGTGGAAGTAGCGCGTCGATTGGGTATTAACCATATAATAGAACATAAAGAAAACCGTGGATATGGAGGCAATCAAAAAACCTGTTATACCAAGGCGCTTGAAATAGGGGCAGACATAATTATCATGCTACATCCTGATTACCAATACACCCCTAAGCTTATTCCGTCTATGGCATATATGATAGCCAATGGCATCTATCCTGTAGTTTTGGGGTCGCGTATATTAGGACATGGAGCTCTTAAGGGTGGCATGCCTTTGTATAAATACATAGCAAACCGTATTCTGACCTTTGTTCAAAACCTGGTGATGTGGCAGAAACTATCTGAGTATCATACAGGTTATAGGGCTTTTGACCGTCAGGTTCTTGAGAGTGTTAATTTTCAAGCTAATTCAGACGATTTTGTTTTTGATAACCAGATACTGGCCCAAATTTTTTATGCTGGTTATGAGATAGGAGAATTAAGCTGTCCGACAAAATATTTTCCCGAAGCTTCATCAATTAATCTGAGGCGTAGTATAAAATATGGTTTAGGAGTATTGCTCACTGCTTTCCAATACCGTTTACAAAAATGGGGACTTGCCAGTTTTAAGATTTTTAAGGAGCAAAAAAATTAATAACTTTGTCATTAAACTTTTAATAGGCGTAAAATAAATATTGATGTGGGACTATAATTTGTTTCTAGAGAACGAGACTGCAAAGATTGGTGCAATAATCTTGTTAATAAGCCTTTTAATAGAGCTCTTTTACATAGTTTTTTTCTATTTCAAAGCTGTTTTTGGCAAGCACAAGGAAGGAGACCAGAGCCCTCCGGTGTCAGTGATTATAGCTGCACAAAATGAAGCTCACAACCTGGAGCGTTTCCTTCCATTGATACTCAAGCAAGACTATCCAGACTTTGAGGTCATAGTTGTAAACCATGCTTCCACAGATGAGACAGATCTTGTTCTGAGGCGAATGTCACATGAATATAAAAACCTTGTTATCCGGAATATTCCCTATAGCAAAGACTCGACACACACCAAGAAGTTTGCTTTAACTGTTGGTATACGAGCCGCAAAAAATGATGTACTACTTTTCACAGATGCCGATTGCTATCCTATTTCCGGCCAATGGATTCGCAAAATGGTTTCACACTTCAGAGATGATGTAAAAATTGTCCTGGGATACGGTGCTTATGAAAAAAGTAATGGTCTATTGGACAAACACTTACGAACAGACACCATGTTTATAGCCATGCAATATTTTGGTTTTGCTATGCGTGGTCTGCCATACATGGGAGTAGGTAGGAACATAGCCTGGAGAAAATCATTTTTTGATGAAAAAGGGGGCTTTCAAAGTCATATATTTGAGCCGTCAGGATCAGATGATATTTTTGTTAACCATAATGGGAATAAACATAACACACGTGTAGAACTAGATCCGTCTAGTTTCACTATTTCGTCTCCACCCAGAAAATGGAAACATTGGATATACCAGAAGTATAGACACCTGGGTGCCTCTAAATATTACCGTTTCAAATATAAATTTTTACTGGGACTAGAGCCACTTAGCCGAGTTATCTTTTTGACAAGTAGTATTGTTTTGTGGTTAGTTTTTAATAATTTGTGGCCACTTGCGGCATTAATCTTGAGAGAGGTCTTTATAATAACAGCTTTTTGGGGTGCGACACGCAGGTTCAGGGAAAAAGGTTTATTTCTTTATTCATTATTATATGACCTGTATCAGCCATTTTTAAACTTTATTTTGTATCTAGGACATAAAAATGATGTTCCACAAAAATGGAAGTAAGTAGAGAAAATAGTTTTAGCGCTAGAAGGAAAGAGGAGCTTAGATTGGTAAAATTAGCACAGAGAGGAGATGAAGAAGCTTTTACTAAGCTATTTGAGATGTATTACAAGACAGTGTACTACATTGTGTTTAAAATGGTTAAGAATTCAGACGATGCATCAGATTTAACAGTAGAGGCGTTTACCAAAGCATTTGAAAACATAAATTACTATATACCCACCAATGCTTTTATAACTTGGCTTTCGAAAATAGCAGTCAACCGCACAATAGACTTTCTACGCAAGCAAAAAAGCAATCAATATTACTCCATAGACCAGAGCCATCCACAGGCAGAGGATGAAAATGCAACATTGAGCAATTTGTTAGAAACAGACTTTTTTGATCCAGAAGAGGAGTATATCAAAAACGAGAAGCGCGAGCTTCTGGTAAAATTAATCAATGATCTACCTCCAGACTATAGCCAAATAATGGGTATGCGTTATTTCGAAGGGTTGTCGTACAAAGAAATAGCCAAGAAACTAGATTTACCCCTGGGTACTGTAAAGGCACGGCTGCACCGTGGCCGTGAGCTTCTTGCCTCACTGATAAAAAATAAAAGAGATTTATTCAGATGAAAGCTTTAGGTATTATACCTGCACGTTATGGGTCTACACGTTTTCCGGGCAAGCCTCTGGCAGACATCCTTGGCAAGCCGATGATATGGCATGTTTATACCCGTGCACGCCAGGCTCTGGAAAATGTAATAATAGCCACTGATGATGAGAGGATTTTTTCTAAGGCACAGGACTTAGGACTACAGGCCGTTATGACAGGGAGCCATCATCGCAGTGGGACTGAGCGTTGTAAGGAGGCTCTTGAAATATACGAACAGGAGACTGGGCAAGCATTTGATTTAGTGGTTAATATACAAGGGGATGAACCTTTAATAGATCCTGCCATTATCAGCACATTAACCGAGGGCTTCTGTGCAGATACTCAGATAGCCACATTAATTAGACAAGAAAATGACTGGGAAAATTTGTTTAACCCCAACGTTGTCAAGGTTATTATTACCCAAGATAACAAGGCAATATATTTTAGCCGTACTGCTATACCCTTTTTGCGAGATATTGATAAAAGACACTGGACTGAGTACCACACTTTTTTCACTCATATTGGTATTTATGCTTATCGCAGTGATATATTACGCAAAATTGTAGGTCTCAATCCCACCCCCCTGGAGCAAGCAGAAAAACTAGAGCAATTGCGTTGGATAGAGAATGGTTATACCATAAAAACCAACATTGTAGATTATATTGGCATAGGTGTTGATACTATTAATGATTTAGACAGGGTAATAAGCATACTAAAAAGTAGTGGCAATGGACAATTTCAATAAAATCAAAATTATTGATAAAAAGAAGAAAGGCTTGCCCTATGTAGGCCAGGTAGAAAATTATGCCACAGTAGAATTTTACCATGACGACAAACTCATTGATACAAAAGAGATTAAATACATTGACCAGGAAACAATATTTAACTTACTAGAAAAGGGCCAGGATCTTGATCTGAGTGATACTTTGGTTTTGGATTTTAACCTTGATAAATACCGGGAAAAATTACAATTATCCCCTTCCTATACAGTCGAGATAAAAAATCTTTTAGCGAGGAATGCTATTTTTTATAGCGAAGAGGAAATTAATTTTCGCCGTTCGGTCTTTACTGGACCTGTAGCTGACTTCCAGGATGCCTATTTCATAGCTCCGGTAATAAATTTCCAAGAATCAAACTTTGAGCAAACAGAAGAAAACTTTCACTCTTGTATATTTAAAGGCGAAGAGATCAACTTCAACAATAGTGTATTCGGCGAAAGCATACATGATTTTCGTAATTCCAAGTTCGAAGGTAAAAAGCTCTTTGAGAATATAACTTTTAAATCAGGCGAAATTGACTTTGTAGGTGTAGACTTTGGATCCGGTGATATAAGTTTTACGGGCACCCATTTTGGTAATGGACGGGTGTTGTTTCGTTTGAGTGTATTTGGCCAAGGGCGCAAAGATTTTTCCCGGGTAAATTTTGGTCAAGGAGATGTAAGTTTTGAAAAAGTAGAATTTGGAGATGGAGATGTAAATTTCCGTTCAACAATTTTTGGGAATGGGAAAAAAGATTTTCGTCGTTGTTCCTTTGGTGAAGGGAAAAAGAACTTTTCCAATGCCATTTTTGGTCATGGGACAGTAGAATTTGTGAGCACTGAGTTTGGCCAGGGCAAGCTTAGTTTTAAGTTAGCCGAATTTGGCAGAGGTAATATTGATTTTCATTATTGTCATTTCGGTGATGGTGATGTGCAGTTTGACAAGACAAATTTTGGCGAAGGTGACCTGGACTTCCGGGCTGTGGACTTTGACAATTGCCGTGTTATTTTCAACCGCATAGAGATTGCAGTTGGTGATATTATTTTTGAGGCCTCGCAGATGAAATCAGGATTTATCAATTTCAAAAATAGCATCTTAGGACGGGGTGAATTTAATTTTAGCAATTGCATCTATCCAGAATCAGATATTATCATTGAGAATGTAGACTTTGGCCAGGGTTCTATGTCATTCAAAGCCTCTAAATTCAGAAAGATAATATTCAGTGGTTCGCAGATAAACAATTACTTTGACTTGAGGGTTAATGAATGCCAGCTTCTAGACCTTTCAGAGACAGTGATAAAAGACGTGATTGACCTGAAATCATATACTGGCAATATAACTATTCACTCTATAGATTTACGAGGTGTACGTTTATTAGGGTTGATTTACATTTCATGGAAAAATCTTAATGTCAAAGAATTAATACTCAAACAAGAGAGTTCGTGGGAAGAAAAGGCCGAACAATTCCGCATGCTCAAAGAAAACTTCCGCAATTTAGGGATGTACATCGAAGAGGATTTAGCATACGTAGAATTTAAGCGGGCAGAAGCCAAAGCCCTTTTGGAGAAGCGCAAGCAAAAAGGCTTGTTGTCGAACATAACAGGACGTATAAGTCATTGGCTAAAGATCCTGATAATGGACAAAATGGGGCATTATGCTACAAATCCAATGCGTGTGCTCCTTAGTATGGCAATTGTTTATCTTAGTTTTACCCTTGCCTACCTGCTGCTTGAGTTATGGGATCCCACTGCCCAGATTGTTTCCTCTCTTTTCCCTCCAGATGATCCACATGTTTTGGGTAAAGTAGCAAAAGCATTTTATCACAGTGCAATTACTTTTTTAACTATTGGTTATGGTGATTATTATCCCAATGGCGCCAGTCGTTGGCTGTCGGCAGTTGAAGGCTTCATAGGTCTATTTATGATGTCATACTTTACAGTAGCTTTTGTAAGAAAAATTTTAAGATAATTTTGTACAATCTTTTTTATGTCAAAATATTGTATAATTTTGCATTCGCTAATTAAAACGTAAGAAAATTCTGGAGCCATGGATTTAGGAATGTTTATTTTCATTTTGATGGGCGTTCTTTTTATCATTGGTTATACAGTGATCGCTCTGGAACACCCTTTGAAGATCAACAAGTCTGCTACCGCACTTATTACAGGTACGCTTCTATGGGCGTTATTGGCGTTCTTCTATGAGCCTGTTTTACATTTGGATTTTAGTCCATATTGGAAGCATGCCAAAGAAATGGCGGAGCAGATTGAAACGTACATTAAACCCAATGTAGACCACGAGACATTTAAGCATCTGTGGGAGCACTACGTCCAGATGGTACAGGAGCCTCGTGAATTCATTATCGGTGAACTGGAGCACCATTTAATAGAGATAGCAGAGATTCTTTTCTTCCTGCTTGGTGCTATGACAATTGTTGAGACCGTAGACCAGTATCAAGGCTTCCGTATTATTACTGACCGTATAAAGACAAAGAGCAAGGTCAAGCTAATGTGGATCCTATCATGGTTGACCTTCTTCATGTCTGCCGTACTGGATAACTTAACTACAACCATTGTGATGATAGCTCTGTTGCGTAAACTTATAGGAGATAAAGAGACCCGTTGGATTTTTGCTTCTATGATAGTGATTGCTGCTAATGCAGGTGGAGCATGGTCGCCAATAGGTGACGTAACAACCATTATGCTATGGATAAATGAAAATATCACTGCCGGTAAAATTATCCTTGGTGTATTTATTCCAAGTGCAGTATCCTTGCTTGTACCTCTGGTCATCATCTCCTTTATGATGAAAGGTGAAATAAAACCACCTGAGGACCTGAACAACACAAAAACTCTTACCACTCCCGGAGAACAGAAATTGCTACTTGCGCTCGGTGTAGGTGGTCTTATTTTCGTTCCTATTTTCAAGTCACTTACACACCTGCCACCATATATTGGAATGTTATTGAGCTTGTCCGTTATATGGATAACAACAGAACTCCTTTTACGCCGCCGTAGTGAACACTATGAAGACCGCCGCCATCTGGCAGTTGTAAAAATTCTAAAAAATGTCGATGTACCCACAATATTCTTCTTCCTGGGTATTTTAACGGCAGTAACAGCCCTGCAGACCGCAGGTCATCTTGATATGCTAGCAGCATGGCTTGATAAAGTCACTAACACTAATATTTATCTCATAGACACAGCTATAGGTCTGCTTTCTTCTATTGTGGATAATGTACCTATTGTAGCAGCTACAATGGGTATGTATCCAATAGCCGATCCTGCTATTGCTACTGGACATATGGTTCATTTTGTACAGGATGGCTTGTTCTGGGAGCTGCTAGCATATACTGCTGGTACAGGTGGTAGTATCCTGATCATCGGTTCAGCAGCTGGTGTAGCAGCTATGGGCCTGGAAAAAATTGACTTTATATGGTATCTCAAGCGCATGTCACTGCTTGCGTTACTTGGATATTTAGCAGGTATTGGAGCATATGCACTTCAGGAAATGCTCTTCCATACACTTGCGTAAGTACATAAAAAATAAAATTGAAAACAGGGGGTCACTCGTGACCCCCTGTTTTTTTATCTTTTTTGTAATTTTAATATCTCGCTTTAGCAC
>JALWNS010000492.1 GCA_027083655.1 Bacteroidales bacterium
CAATACATTTAAAAGAGTAGTTTTTCCAGACCCGCTGGCACCAAGAATTCCAATCAGTTTCCCTGACTTTTCGATAAAACTCATTTCATGGATACCTATTTTTCCACTTGGAAACTGGTATGAAATCCGGTCAACTTCGAATGTAATGTGTGTTTTTATTTTATCGAGTGTGAATGCAGAAATAATCTCACTATAGTAAATAGGTCTTATACGGGGGGTACGTAATGATGAGCCATAAGAGAAAGTGTAGATTGTATCTGGCTTGAGTAAATGCTGGTTTAGATAAAGTTCCTTCTCATTGAAGAATTTAAAAATATGTAGGTTTATTTTTGATAAATTATAAACAATAATCTGGCCTTCTAATCCGCTAGAATAGATGTATTTAATTTTTGGATACGATGGAGCCTGTTTGGCAATAATAAGTATATTTTCCTGGTATTTATCAAGAAAATCAGGTTCGTTAAAAACAAATTTCTTTATTGCGTCAAAGTCCTGTTCTGGTATTAAGAATGTATCTGCTATGACCTGCAGGAATTCGTAAACCTGTTCTGATGGTTTTTCTTGTGATTTAATAAATTCTACAAGCCGGATAAGTACAATATAACGTTCTTTGATGGTTAATTCTTTGTTGAGCAAGGTGCATATAGTTAATAACTTAACAGAGCTAACCGCAATAAATTTATTTTTCTGGCTTTTGGACTGCCTCTTTTGGTAAGTTTTATAAAATTCTTTGAAAATATTAAGGTATTGTTTTGCTAGCTCAGTGTTAAGTTTTTCTTTGAGAAAATTATAAACAACAACTTCTCTAGCCTTTTCTGTTTTACCAGGTGATGCAATCAGAGCGAATAATTGCATTAATGCCTTTAGTATCTTATCGCTCATAGAATTTTTATTTGAAACCTATAAAGAGGATAATTATTCCAGAAGGAACATCCGAAGGAGGAAGCTCTGCTTCAATAATAGCTTCTATGGTAGATGTAAATTTAAAATCCCAATATTTTGGATTATTGTAGTAATCACTAGAAAAGATTAGCTTATGATTGCTATCATATATCCTAAAGGTGGGAGCAATATCTCCTGCAGTTGAACAAGCTACAAGCCGGTATGTTGCACCTCCGTAAAATGTGTAATAAAATTCAGCAGTCTCACCATCAATTACAAGAGCACGGTATTCCTGGCCATCTGATATAAATGGGTATTTGATCAATGAAGCACAAGACTTTTCCAAACTGTCTAAATCCAGCTGTCCAAAAACATTGTTGGTTGTAAACAATAGTGATATGAAGAATGTAAGAATTACAAACTTTCTCATTGCTTTTTGTTTTTAATTAATAACCCAATTTCTGAGTTTTTCTATTCTTTTGGTTATTTGTTCAAGGTCAAGATTATCAACATTAACCTTTGTTTGGCTATTGATAATAGTAAAATGCTGATCTGGATAATCCTGGGGTGCGCTATACTGGTACTCGAAACTTATAGCGTCATAAAAAGAAGAAATATCTGCCAGGGCCTCGAATAAGTAGTCAATCTCTGGGTTTTGTTGGTTGTAATACGGTTGAAGTAATTGCAAAAGATTGTTTAGAGGGGCTTTTTGTTCTCCAATTTTAATCAAAAGTTTGTCCGAAGGATAACGCTTATATAGTTGTGTGAGCATGTAAATGCTCTCTATCCACCCGCCTGTAATAATAATTGCTCCAAGCTCTTGCTGGTCATTATCTGATAAATAAGCATCAATATCTCTGAACAGTGTTGAGACAATGTAAACGAGGGAGTCTTTGTTTTCAGAGTTTTGCTCTATACGGTCCATGGTCGACTCGGGGATATGGCTTAGTAAGTCAAGGTCCTGTGCAAGTTTTTTTACTACTTGATAATAATTACCAAACAAAGAGACCTGGTCGTAAATGTTAATGTATGCCAGGTTGGCACTGTAAACACCCAAATTAATAGCCTTTTTAAATGAGGTTAAATACCGGGCACTGTTCTGGTAATCATTCAGTAAACTAGGCTCAAAAGGTATGTTCAGTTCGTGCGTAATTTTGGAAAGCATAACAGGCGAAGGAACTCCAAAAGTCTTGTTCTTGAATTTTAAAACAGTAGTCTTGTAGGGATTCATAAAAAGGGTATCCTCGGCAATAGTATCTCTTTTCGTCTCTTTGGCTTTTGTTTTGCCTCTTTGACAGGAAAAAGATATTGCTAATATC
>JALWNS010000493.1 GCA_027083655.1 Bacteroidales bacterium
CAAGTGTGATTCCTTGACCAAAAACTTAATAAATAAGATTTATTACTTTTTTAATATTCTGGTTATTTTCGAAAACTCGTAAATTCTATAAATAAATATGGAAGCAATGATTAAAAATTTATACTAATAATGACTTTGATTATGAGAATTTTATCACTGTAAACAATAATATATCAGGATGAGCTGCCAGAGCGCAGCTCATCCTGATCCTTCTTTTTTGCTTTGTTTCTTTGGTGCTTTAATTATTTGCTTAAGCTAGGCCTGAAAATCCCATAAATGCCAGAGAAAGAATTGTGGCTACAACAAAAGCAATTGGAACTCCTTCCATTCCTTCTGGCACATCGTTAAGATCTAATTTTTCACGGATAGAAGAAAACAGTATTATTGCCAGGGCAAAACCAAGCCCATTACCAATTGCAAAGACAGTAGCTTCGAGCAATCCAAATTCTACTGTATCCGCAGCAAGTATAGCTACACCTAAAATTGCACAGTTTGTCGTAATAAGAGGCAAATATATACCCAGCGCCTGGTAAAGTGGTGGGCTTACCTTTTTGATAATAATTTCAACCATTTGAACAAGAGCTGCAATAACCAGAATAAATACAATCGTCCGTAAGTATAGAAGATCATAGACTTTAAGCACATACTCTTGTATTAGCCATGTAATAATCGTAGCAATAGTCATAACAAAAATAACTGCGCCTGCCATACCGGCTGCAGTTGATAATTTGCGCGATACTCCTACAAAAGGACATAGCCCCAAAAACTTTGTCAGGACTATGTTATTTACAAGCATCGCTGCTATGAGGATAATAAGCAAGTTTGTTCCCATTGTTCAGTGTTTTTTAATTATTCTCCGTACATACGTTTTTTTAATTTGTGACCGAGAGCTATCATATATGCAAGAACTAAAAATGCTCCTGGTGCTAAAACAAAAACAAGGATTCCATCTCCCTTGAATATATGCAGATTAATACCAAATATTTCCCCGGCTCCCAAGATCTCACGCACTGCACCTAGTATAGTCAAACTCATGGTAAAACCCAGACCGACACCTAAACCATCCAGTATAGAATCCCATGGATTGTTTTTAGAAGCAAAAGCCTCTGCACGACCTAGAATAACACAGTTTACAACTATCAATGGAATAAAAATACCTAAAGCTTTGTACAACTCTGGGGCATAAGCATGCATTACCAGATCCACTATAGTCACAAAAGATGCTATGACTACAATATAAGAAGGAATACGCACCTTACTTGGGATATATGGGGCTATCAGGGATATAACAAAATTGCTCATGGTCAACACAAAAAGTGTAGCCAAACCCATACCCAGGCCATTAAGTGCAGATGTGGTTGTACCTAGCGTAGGACATAGGCCTAGCAACATAATAAAGACCGGGTTCTCTTTTATAAAGCCCTTCAAAAATATTTCAAGGCGGTTATTTTTTTCCTTAGCCATTGTGCCTAAGTTTTAGTTTTCATATTTGGATAAATCTAATGATTTGAAAGCGTTATAAGCACGCTGTAGCGCATCACAATATGCGCGTGAACTAATAGTGGCAGCAGTAATAGCATCAACATCACCACCGTCTTGTTCTACCTCCAGTTTAAAAGTAGCAGGATTTTTGCCTGCAAACTGCTTTGAAAAATCTGATTTTTCAGGATCGATCTTGTCTCCGAGGCCAGGTGTCTCCTGATGGCTTAGTACAATAGAATTATAAATAGTTCCGTCTGGTAAGAATCCCACCATTACGTCAAAACGTCCACTAAAACCTTTCATCGTAAAAGTTTTTATTGCCACACCTACGAGTTTATCACCTTTTTTAGCAGGGAAAACCACCAGTTTAAAGCTATCTCCCTCTATATCACTAGGGATAGTATCTGATTCTGCTATTGGATTATTGTCAAACTCAGGTAAAACTTGTTGCAATGCCATCTTTTCTTTTTTCAGATCTGCTTCTTTGATAGGACCCTTTGTATATTTGTATACTATAGCCAAAAGTCCTGCAGCTACTGCCGTCACTATCAAGAGTGTCAGTGTCATGCTAAACAATGTAGACTTAACTTTTGTTGCCATTGTGTGTTAGTTTTGTTTTTTCGTTTTCATTGTGCCAAAAACACGTGGCTTTGTATATTTATCAATTAGTGGAACAAATGCGTTCATGATTAGTATTGCAAACGAAACGCCTTCAGGATAAGCACCCCATTCCCTTATAATCACGATCAACAGGCCAATAGACACACCAAATATTAATTTACCTTTGGGCGTCATAGGCGATGTAACATAGTCGGTTGCCATGAATATAGCTCCAAGCATAACACCACCTGTTAGTATTTGGAACAGGGGGTCAGGATATTTTTCTGGATTTATTAACCACAAAAGCCCTCCGAACAAAAAGACCGTACCAATTATAGACACTGGTATATGCCAAGAAATTACTTTGCGGATAATCAAGTAAATACCGCCCAGGATCAAGAGTAAAGCTGCCATTTCGCCCAGTGATCCGCCCATCACACCATAAAACATCTGCATATGCGAAGGTATCTGGTGCATCAGGTCAGATATCTTCTCACCGTTACGCACTCCATCTTTGACTATACCAAGAGGTGTAGCTCCTGTGACTGCATCAAGGTAACTCATACGGGATTTTAAAGGTACAGGCCATGATGTCATAGCTACCGGGAAAGATATTAACAAGAAAACACGTCCAACCAATGCTGGGTTAAAGATGTTTTGTCCCAGGCCGCCGAAAGACATCTTGCCCACACCTATGGCAACTAATGTACCAATAAGTACCATCCAGATGGGCAGGTTGCTTGGCACGTTCATAGCCAGAAGCAAACCAGTAAGGGCTGCCGACAGGTCCCATATCTGGGGCTTTCTCTTAAGCAAATATTTAGCAATTAACCATTCCCACAACACTGCGGATGCAACTGCGACCACAGTCACAATTATAGCTCCAATGCCAAACAAATAAAAAGAGAATAACACTGCAGGCATTAAAGCCAAAATCACATCAAGCATTATCCTCTGTACACTAGCCGATTGGGCATGAATATGCGGTGAATATGAAACTAAAAGCTTATTTTCCATTGCTATCAGTTTTTAATTATTTATTCTTTCGAGCTCTCATAATGCTCATAACTGTATTGCGTGCAAATTGTGTATAATCCTGTAAAGGACGGTTAGAAGGACAAACAAAGCTACAAGAACCACACATTATACAATCCTGCGCATGTGCTTCTTCGGCCTTATCCCACATACCACGCTCGGCCAGGGACATAATCAAATATGGCTCCAGGCCTTGTGGACAAACCATAACACAACGTGCACAGTGTATACAAGGAAGGACTTCCTTTCTCTTGGTTTCCTCACGGCGCATGAGTAATATACCAGATGTACCTTTCCCAACAGGAACATTTAATGTCTTGGTTGCCTTGCCCATCATAGGCCCACCAAGCACTACCTTGCCTGTGCCCTCGGGAAGGCCACCAACGTAATCTATAATATCCTTTACCATAGTACCTAGTCGCACACGGAAATTTCCGCGACGCTCAAGGTCTTTACCGGTAATAGTCACAATACGTTCTATCAGGGGCTTGTTTTTCATCACTGCCTCGTATACGGCAAAGGTTGTCCCTACGTTCTGTACCACTGCTCCAATATCTATTGGCAGACCTCCTGATGGAACTTCACGTCCGGTTATTGCCTTGATAAGCTGTTTTTCACCTCCTTGAGGATATTTTACTTTCAGAGGCTGTACAGTTATGCCTTCATATTTTTTAGCAGCCTCTGTCATTTTCTCAATTGCATCAGGCTTATTTGCCTCAATACCAATAACTGCACGTTCTACTTTCAGTGCTTTCATCAACAGGCGTGTACCCACGAGTATTTCCTCTGTTTTCTCAAGCATGAGCCGGTGGTCTGAAGTAAGGTAAGGCTCACATTCTACTCCATTTATTATGAGTATATCACATTTTTTTCCCTCTGGTATGGAGAGCTTCACGTGTGTGGGGAAAGTTGCTCCACCCATACCCACTATACCAGCTTCTTTAACCTTTTGGATAATTTGTTCTGGAGTAAATTGGTCAATGTCTGTACGTAACTCGTCGCTTGTATCAATACCCTCGGCCCATTCATCTTCAGGTTCTGGAGTTATTATAACTGCAGTTTTACGGTACCCCGATGCGTCATATATCTCATCAATTTTGAAAACTGTACCTGTAACTGAAGAATGTATATTTGCAGATACAAAACCTTTGGCTTTGGCTATTAACTGGCCAGTTAGCACTCTTTCCTTAGGTTTTACAAGAATTTCAGCAGGAACACCGATGTGTTGTTGTACATGTATGTAGACTTTCGAAGGTATAGGGAATTGCTCAATTGCAAGACCTGCTGTCAGCTTGTTCTCTGGCGGATGAACACCTCCTTTGGGAAATGTAAGAAGTTTATATTCTGGCATTGCTTTCTTTTTTTACAGTTTAATTAATATTAATCAACTGGTTAAGTAGTAGGCTTTTTCTTAGGCTTAACTTTATTACTAGGAATAGAACGACGTACAGGGAAGTTAAGCTCCCATATAGATTCTGTAGGACAAACAGGAGCACAAGCACGACATAGTCGGCACTTACCAGGGTCGATATAGGAAATATTGTTTTCGATGGTAATAGCATCAAAATCACATGCTTTCTCGCAATTACCACAAGCAATACATCCAACTTTACAAGCCTTGGCTGTTATACCTCCCTTGTCTTCACTAATACATGCCACGTATATACGTCTGCTTTTCTTGCCAACAGGACGCAGTTCAATTATATCACGTGGACAAGCTTCTACACATGCACCACAAGCAGTACATTTTTCTTCTACAACCACAGGAAGGTTAGTTACTGGATCCATATAAATGGCGTCAAATTCGCAGGCGGCAACGCAGTCTCCATGCCCCAGGCAACCATATTGGCATTCTGTATGACCAGAATAAAGAGCATGCTCCATAGCACAATTAGAAGGGCCATCATATTCATTCGTTACAGGGCGGAATTCAGAAGATCCGGCACAACGTATGACTGCCAGCTGTTTTTCCTGCTCTACTGCCTCAAGTCCCAAAATTTCTGCCACTGTTGCCATAACATCATTACCTCCAACAGGGCAGAAATAACCTTCTAATGTATCTGTCTTTGTTAAAGCTTCTGCAAACTGGCGGCAACCTGGATAACCACAACCTCCACAGTTTGCTCCAGGTAAAACTTCTTCTACTTCGTCAATACGTGGATCTTCTTCTACCTTAAATTTCTCTGCTACATAATACAAAATCAAGCCTGCGACCACTCCAACGATTGCGAGAACAACAATTGCTATTAATATTGCACTCATTGCTATTCTTTTATATTGGTTTTATCTTAAATTGAAATTTTTTCTCAAAAACTTTGCGTAAAAAGTATATAACAAGGTAGTAAGGCACAAGACTGGCAAGGGCTGCAAGCCCTGCTATGCCGTCATTACCCGTAATCATACGGACAACTATCATGACTATCATTAACAAAATGAAAGGTAAAACATACATTATGAAAAGTGCTTGAGTACCGCGTTTTTCTTCTATTTCTAAATTAACCTTGTCCCCTGGCTTAAACTCCATACCTGCTGGCTTTTGTACCTCTATAACACGGCCTTTGGGAGCAGGACACACACCATTCATTTTACACGAAGAACATTCTTCACTAGTGATAACCCATAGTTGAAGTTTGTCTCCGACAACCTTAAGTACTGTTCCTTGCTGTCCAATAACTGCACAATCCATTGTCCAAGTTCAATGATTTGCCACGGCAAAGTAAAAAAATTTTTAAAAAAAAAGAATTAATCTTATCATTTTATCTGTCATGGCTTCCTTAATATACAACCTGCAGATTAGGCCTCTTGAGTTTCAGGTAGTTAACCTGGGCAGAATCTATTTTAGTACCTGTAATTATTAAATACTGTAAAGATGGCATAAAGATAAACTCTCTGGGGATCACAGTTATAGGATTATTAGACAAGTCCAGATACAATAATTTTTTTAATTTAAAGATCTGTGATGGGACTTTCGTAAACCTATTAAAAGCTAGCTCCAGGCTGTATAACCTTTGCATCCTGCCCATGTCAAAAGCCAGGATCTCCAGTCTATTATTTGACAAATCTAATTTTTCCAAATTTTCCAGGCGTGCAAATTCATAAGGTATCCATTCTATTCGGTTGCCTGCTAAACTAATCTCAGAAAGATTGTGCAAATTTCCTATTGAAGGTGGTATATATGTTATGCGGTTGTTGTCTGCCCTGAGCACCTGGAGACTGGTTAACTGCCCTATCTCATCTGGAAGGGAATCCAGGTTGTTATCTGATAGAATAAGTATTTGCAGGTGGGTAAAAGCATTTATTGCACTGGGTAAACGGTCTATATTTTCACCCTGAAGATCTAGAATGTAGACATTCTCTGGATCGACAAATGCCTGGTCAAAACTAGTAAACCTGCGCACATGTTCCAGTTCCTCTTGTGATAGCAAGCCAGCAGAAGAAGATCTTGAAGTTACAATTTTGAATATGAACTTATTACCCGTCCATATCAAACGCAAAATCATATTACACATCTCCGGGGTGCCACCCATTGTAAGGAAACAACGGGAAACGTAAGCATTATCTCCATGAAATTCAAAATCCAGTGCATAAGATGTTGGTTCTGTTATATAGGCCCAGAATGTACCAAGCCTCTTATAGGCCATCTGTGTATTAAGCTCTAATTTAAAAACTTGTATTACCTGGTCTGGTATGATGAGTAGTGTTACGTTAGGATAGTTATTGTTCTGCTTTAGCAGGGCGTAAAAATAGCTCTGGTATTTGAGGGAATCTTTTTTTATACCGTTAAAGAATATAATATCTTTTCCATTAGAGGTGCGAAGCAATTTTACTTGTAATAAATGAGTAAAGGCCCCCCTGTCTTCATAAAATTTTACTGTATAATTATCGACCTGTTCTAGCTTTATATTTGCCTGGTTATCAAAATATTTACCTACTATTTCAGGAAGATACTTTCTATTAACTTGCTTAAGCAAATCCATTATTTGAGGGGGAGAGGAAATTGTTTTTTGCCCTGCGGGAACGTTTGCATTTGTAATAAGCTTGCCCGGTCCCTCCTGAGACTTGAAGCATCCGACAAACAACAAGCTAATTATAAAGATTTTAGCAAGTACACCTTTAATCACTATTAATATATATTGATGTCTATATTAAAAAAATAATTCATATTTAAAAAATATATCTTTTATTGTAAAAATCATATTTTTAGAATTAGATTTTTTTTATATTGTTCGGCGCAAATTCTGAAAAAAATGGGATTATGTACAAAATTGTAGAAAAGGAGATACTTGCTCCTAAGATCGGAAAATTTGTTATCGAAGCGCCGGAGATTGCCAAAAGCCGTAAGCCTGGAAACTTCATTATTATCCGAGTGGACCAGAAAGGAGAACGCATCCCACTAACCATTGTCGATTCGGACCTTCAGAAGGGAACTATTACGATTATCGCACAGGAGATAGGAGTAACCACAGGTAAATTAATGGACAAAGAACCAGGCGATTATCTTCTCGACGTTGTAGGTCCTCTTGGGCGGCCTACAGAAATACATAAAGTTGGGACTGTCATGGCGGTTGGAGGAGGTGTAGGTATTGCCCCCCTCTATCCTATAGCAAAAGGATTTAAAGAAGCAGGCAACCGCGTTATTTCTGTTATTGCCGCAAAGAATAAAGAGCTTTTAATTTTAGAAAAAGAGATGCGCGAAGTATCAGATGAGGTTATCATTTACACAGATGACGGTTCATACGGCAAAAAAGGTCTCATTACCGTGGGTATGGAAGAAGTATTGGAGCGAGAAAAAGTAGACGAAGCAGTGGTTATCGGTCCTGCAATTATGATGAAATTTGCAGCTTTACTCACTAAAAAATATAATGTTAAGACTATTGCTAGTTTGAACTCTCTGATGGTTGACGGTACAGGTATGTGTGGTGCATGTCGCGTCACAGTTGGTGGACGCACTGTTTTCACGTGTGTTGACGGTCCAGAGTTTGATGCTCACCAGATTGATTTTGATGAGCTTCTTACCCGTCTGACACACTACAAAGATCAAGAAGTAAAAGCATACGAAGAATTTTTGCGTACCCGTAATAAGCAAACTGTTTCCTAAAACCATTTAACATAAAAAAACAAGAAACCATGAAAGATCTAGAATATTACAAAACCGAAAGAAAAGCACCCTGGCGTGTTGAGCTACGTAAGCAAATCAAGGCAAAAGAAAGAACCCTCAAGCCCCGTACCCATATGATTGAGCAGGACCCTCTGGAACGTATTACCAACTTTGCAGAGGTGAACCAGGGTCTTACTCCTGAGATGGCAATAGCAGAGGCACAACGTTGCCTTGACTGTCCAGATCCAACATGTGTAGATGGTTGTCCAGTAAACATCAATATACCAAAATTCATTAAAAAGATAGAGGCTCAAGACTTTATTGGAGCCATACAGGTAATAAAAGAATCAAACACATTACCTGCAGTGTGTGGGCGAGTATGTCCACAGGAGCAACAGTGTGAAGTAAACTGTTTTTATAACACACAACTCAAAAAACCACCAGTTGCCATTGGTTATCTGGAGCGTTTTGCTGCAGATTACGAGCGTAATAATGGTGCTGGTTCTATACCAGAAATTGAAGAACACAATGGAATAAAGGTTGCTTCTGTTGGCTCAGGTCCTGCTGCTCTTGCCTGGGCTGCAGATATGGCACGTTGGGGATATGACGTAACCGTTTTTGAGGCATTACACGAAATAGGTGGAGTTTTAAAATATGGTATCCCCGAATTCCGTCTTCCAAATGAAATCATTGATTATGAGATAGATACCCTTCGCAAAATGGGGGTAAAATTCAAAACAAACTTTGTAGTTGGCCGTACTGCTTCATTTGATGATTTACGTAAACAAGGTTACAAAGCTTTCTTCATTGCATCAGGTGCTGGTTTACCCCGTTTCATGGGTATTCCTGGGGAGAATAGCATTAATATACTGTCGGCCAATGAATACCTTACACGTGTAAATTTGATGAAAGGCTTTAGAGATGATTATGATACGCCTATACCCCATGGCAAGAGTGTAGCTGTTATTGGTGGTGGTAATACTGCCATGGATGCGGTCCGCACTGCAAAACGCCTGGGAGCAGAACATGCTTATATCATTTACCGCCGTTCTAAGGAAGAGATGCCCGCACGTGTCGAAGAGATAAAGCATGCAGAGGAAGAAGGTATTGAATTTATCTTCCTGGCTAATCCCAGGGAATACATAGCAGATGAAAACGGACACGTACGCAAGGTTGTTCTTGATAAAATGAAGCTTGGAGAACCAGATGCTAGTGGCCGCCGCCGTCCTATACCTACTGGCGAGACCTTTGAGTTGGACGTTGATGTTGTTGTCGTAGCCATCGGTCTTTCTCCAAACCCACTTATTCCCCATGTTGTTCCAGAACTGGAGACAACAAAATGGGGAACATTGGTTGTAAATGATGACATGCAGACTTCGGTAGAAGACATGTTTGCAGGTGGTGAC
>JALWNS010000494.1 GCA_027083655.1 Bacteroidales bacterium
GATACGGGAAAGTATACCATGCCATGCCAACCATCATATAACCAGACATCTGCCATAGCACTGCGCCCATAAGACTAACCTCACGCCGCAGTCCTATCTCACGGAAATATAAATACATGACAACTGCAGAGAACAGGACCTCTCCAAAATACAGGATATGAAAACTATACTTCCACGCCTCTGGCCAGAAAAACACATAGTGGTTAAAAATCTGGTTAGTAGCCTCTAGCACAAGGTAAGTAGGGAAAATGTGCCCCATCCCTATATAAAAACTCCACCAATGCCACAGGCCATGCTTCTCAACATTAGCATTGTGCACAAGTTGCGGGAAAAACAAATTAACAGTGTCGCTCCCTATGTCAAAAAAGTACCATAGCTTGCGAAGTGAGAAAAAATCCCACAATGACAGGGCTACAGTGAAGATAAGAAATACAACCACAATCAAAGGCCAAAACCTGTTCTTGACCACTGCTTCAAACAACTTCATCACAATACAGCTTGAGTTTTCAACCATTGAAGATAGCAATTTTTCCGCTAAAAGGTGGAACAATTAACACATGCTCTAGGCATCGCATTTCCATACCACGCCTGCTATTGGGTCAAGCCCCACGGATTTAGGAGCAGGAGTGCAGGGATATACACCACTCTGAGACAGGGGCATCTGCGCCTCGAACCGTGACGGGGTCATCGCATGACGATTACTAATACAAACCTCATAAAATAAACCCACGAAATCTCCCAAAATTTCGCTATTTTCATCAAAAACTAAATCCGAAGAAATGAAACGTATTGGTATCCTTTTATTGTCACTTATCCTGGCCTTACCGGTCTTTGGGCAGGACCGGCTCGCACAGTTTACCTCGTATGTAGAGCAATCCTTTAAGCAATGGGACATACCATCTGTGGCCGTCGCCGTGGTCAAGGATGGCAAAGTGGTCTTTGCCCGTGGCTACGGTTACACAGACTGGGATAAAAAGCAAAAAGTTGACCAGAACACCCTGTACCCTATCGGATCAGTGAGTAAGAGCTTTACTGCCCTGGCACTGGCACAGCTTGTGGATCAAGGCAAAATCCAATGGGACACGCGTGTTATAGACATCATTCCCGAGTTCCGTCTATATGATGACTATGTCACCACGCATACAACGGTAGAAGACCTGCTGTGCCACCGTGTAGGACTGGGTACTTTTAGCGGAGACCTGCTATGGTACCACACTTCTTATTCGCCAGACGAGATAATACCGCGTCTACGCTATCTGGAGCCCAAATTTGAGTTCCGCAACGGCTTCGGCTATTCAAATGTCATGTTCCTTGTAGCGGGGCAGGTAGTGGAACGTGTTAGTGGACAGGATTTTGAGACCTATGTCAGGGAGCATATCTTCAGGCCTCTGCGAATGGAGCGTACAACAATGGAACTGGAGCAAATGGAAAAAGAGGGCAACTGGGCAAGAGGTTGCTACACTGCGCCAGATGGGCAGAAAGTCAACGTTCCATACATCCCTTCGCATAATATCAAGGCTTTCGGCGGCATAAACTCCTCTGTGGCAGAGCTAGCAAATTACTTGATTATGCTCATGAATGGAGGCGGGTTTGACGGTCAAAGGGTTATTTCACAGGAGCAGATTGATTATCTGTGGAAAATGCACAATCCAATTGGCGTAAGCGGGCGCGACAGGAAAATGCACCCTTCACGGCATTTTTACGGCTATGGGCTAGGCTGGTTTGTTTATGACCAGAACGGATATAAAATTGTCACACACAGTGGCGGCATGGATGGTGCACTATGCAGGGTCTTGATGATACCTGAGAAGAAAATGGGTGTAGTAGTACTGACCAATAGCATGAATTTCCTTTACAATGCTTTGCCAGAATACTTTGCAGATTTATTCACTTCTGATGAGGAGCCTTTTGACTGGAACGCTTATTACCTAAAGTTAGCACCACGTTATCTTGAGAGTTATGTAATGATGAAAGACGAGCATCACAGAATAGAAGGCACAAAGCCATTGCCTCTGGATAGGTATGTTGGTACTTATCACGGCCAGATGTATGGGGATGTTGTGGTCAGAAAGACAGGAGAACAGCTATTTCTGGACTTTGTGCCCGCTCCTTACCTTAATGCTAGCCTTAGCCATTGGCAATACAACACTTTTCAGATACATTTCACCAATCCTCTCATGGCCATTCCAACG
>JALWNS010000495.1 GCA_027083655.1 Bacteroidales bacterium
ATCATAGGGTATGTATATAAAAAATCAATATATATATGTGCTACAATAAATATACTCCAAGCTATTAGACTACTAGAAAATGGTGTTAATAAAAATAATCCTGTATTGATAAAATGATTTAAGGTAATTGGATATCCAGGTAACAACTCCTCTTTTCGTAGATGTGCCATACCAGAATATTTATGTATAAGAAAACTTGTATATAAAATTGGTGTCATTTCATGAGTTCCTGAAAAACAAGAGGGGACGATAGGGATATTATGTTTTAATGCAACATCTAAATACCACTCTTGTGTTTTTAACTTCATTCTACCATTAATATACATAGATTTTGTAAATACGGGATTGTCTTTCATCCAAACAGGCTTTAGTAATTCTCCATCACCACCTGGTGGTAAAGCAACTGAGGCTCTATTTTTTAAAAATAGCTCAATATTCTGTCTAGTTGCATTTTTTAACCCTGCTTTTAATGCCCATACTCTTAAAAAAGGAATTTTAAATATAACAGGTTCAGATATAAGATATAGTGGTGTTGTAAATCCTTTGTGAATATACCAATACTCCAAAATAAAAATTACATCTATTATTCCCCAAAATCCTTGTCCATGATTAAAAACATACATTGTTGGAGTTTTTTCATCAACATATATATCATTATAAACATTAAATCTTAATAACTTAATAAGCCACGAAAATCTACTTAATACTCTTTTAATAAAATCTATATCTACTCCAAGACTGTTTTCATCATAATTTAATCCATATTTCATAGTTTAAAACCTTTTTTGATAATATCAATTGTATATTTAAGGTTATCAAAACTATGTGTTAATGTAATATTAAATCTTATTCTCTCTTGTCCTCTTCTTACTCCTGGTGGTATAATACCATTTGCATATATTCTATTTTGATGTAAAAACTTTGATATTTTTAATGTTTTTTCTGTATCTCCAATTGGTATAACTACAATTGCACTATCTCCAATTGCTTGAATATTATTCTTTAACAATTCTTTTTTAAAAAACCTTTGCTTTTCAATTAAACTATTTGATAATTTTTGTCCATTCTGTTTTATAATTTCTAAAGATTTTGTAACTCCCGCTATTATAACTGGTGAAATTGATGCAGATAATATATAAGGTAATGATGTTATTCTTAAATATTTTATAATTTCCTTTTTAGCACAGATATAACCACCACTACCACTTAATGATTTACTTAATGTTCCTACATGTATATCAATATCAGATGACTTTAAATTATGATACTCAACCGTTCCTAAGCCATTCTCTCCAATAACTCCAAAGGCATGAGCATCATCTAACATAGTCATACAATTATATCTCTTCGCTAGTTTAACTATATCTGGTAAATTTGTAATTTTACCACTCATACTAAATACGCCACAAGTAACAATAAGCTTATTTTTTGATTTATCATTTTTTATCAATTTTTCAAGATTGTTTGTATCATTTTCTTCAAATAATCTTATTTTAGCACCACTAAGTTTAGCTCCCATTATTATACTTCCATGAGAGTTTTTTTCTAAAAAAATTGTATCATTTTTTGAGTATAATGTTGTCAGAACAACAATATTTGCCATAAAGCCAGAGCTAACTAATAATGTATCATCATAATTATGAATTTTTGATAATTCTTTTTCTAAATTATGATGTAATTTATAATATCCACTTAAAACTGGACTTCCATTTGAGCCTGTACCAAAAGTTTTTAGAGCCTCTATAGAAGCTTCAATAACCCTCTTATCTTGTCCTAATCCTAAATAATTTGATGTAGAATAGTTAATAACATCTATTTCTTCGATATTACATAAATTATGTTTATCACAAGATGTAATTAAATTTTCATTCTTCCACCCCCCCTATTTTTATAGAATCCAATATTTGTGTTTGCCACAGAAGCACCATTCATTATAGAGAAATATTGTGATATATCTTGCATTTTCTCTATATTTTTAGTAGCTTTTTTATCTAATACTTTAATCATTTAAATTCCCTTTTATCATATTTTTAACCAAAACTCAAAAAAATCAAATTTCAACTAAATCTAAAAGAATCATATCAAAATCTCGTCACAATTATCGTCACAAAACAATAAAAAAAAATATTTTTTAAACTAAAAAAATATAAAAAAATCAAATCTGTGATACTACCTATGACACGATTATGTAA
>JALWNS010000496.1 GCA_027083655.1 Bacteroidales bacterium
TCAGATTTGATAATAGTTTTTTCTATTTTATAACTTAGAACACGTGCATCCCTGTTCATTTTGAATATAACGGAGAAAGTAAGCTTATCTGTATGCGGATTGAGTGAGCAGAGCTCGTTTGATAACTGTTCGGGCAACATCGGTACTACACGGTCGACAAGGTATACTGATGTAGCACGTTTATACGCTTCTTTGTCCAGGAGGGTTCCTTCTTTGACGTAATATGTTACATCTGCAATATGTACCCCGATCTCGTACACATCATCAGAAATTTTCTTGAATGATAGGGCATCGTCAAAGTCTTTTGCATCTGCCGGGTCAATAGTAAATGTTAGAACATCACGATAATCAAGGCGTTTTTTTATTTCAGAGTCTGGTATCTGAGCAGGTATTTTAGCTGCTTCTTGTTCTACTTCAGGAGGGAATGCATAAGGAAGATCGAATTCGGCGAGGATAGCATGCATTTCTGCATCTGCATTACCGGAAGGTCCGAGAATTTCAACAACTTCACCCACGGGATTCTTAGCATATTCAGGCCATTCAATTATTCTGACAAGTGCTTTGTCTCCGTCATTTGCGCCGTTTAGCTTTTTCTTAGGAATGAAAATATCATAAGGCATGCTCTTGTAGTTGGTCGTCAGGAAAGCATAATGTTCTGATTTTATTATTGTTCCGACGAATAACTGTTTTGACCTTTCTATAACTTTTGTAATCTCTCCTTGTGGAACATCCCTTTTGCGAGAACGAGCTGTAATAGCTACCTCCACTTTATCACCATGGAGTGCATGGTTGAGCTTATTTATAGGTATATAAACGAAGTCACTGGAGTCGAGGACATGGACTACAGGAAATCCTTTCTCAGACATGTCTAAAATGCCGATAACTTTTTTGCTTTGGGGATGCAATTGGTATTTACCGGGTTTAACTTCCAGAATATACCCCTGCCTGTGTAGATCATCAAGAATGTCTATTACCATTCTTTTTCGAGTACGTGTGTTGGCTCCTACGAGCTTTGCTATTTGTTTATAGTTAAAATACTTTTTTGGATTATGCTTAAAGACTGATAATATTTCTTTTTTTAGCTTGGATTTGTTTAGTTTAGCCATAATAAAAGTTAATTTAAACGGTTTATTACAAATTTACTCATAGCAGTAAATTTTATAACACAAAAAAATAAAAAATTACCACAATAATGCTAATAAAACGCTTTATTTTTAACGATTTTCAAGTAAATACATACGTAATAGCAGATACAGAAACTAAGGAAGCAATAATTATTGATCCAGGTATGTATGCTGAGCAAGAGATAGTTAGCCTGCAGAATTTTATGAAAGACTATAAGTTAAATGTTAAACAAGTAATTTTGACACATGGACATTTTGATCATTGGTTTGGCGCTAGCTATTTTCAACAACAAGGAAGCAAGGTGTTTATGCACAATGCAGACGTACCGTTAATGGAGCAGTCAGTCGAGATTGCGGAGCAATATGGACTAATTGTAAAGCAAATACCGGGTATAGCTGAATACTTGATCGATGGACAAGAACTTTCTTTGGGCAGGACAAGTATACGTGTTTTTCATACTCCAGGCCATTCACCTGGTCATATTTGTCTCGTTGTAAATAGCGAAAGGGTTATTTTCACGGGAGATTTGCTTTTTAAGAATAGTATAGGCCGGACAGATCTTCCAGGAGGGAATTATGAACAGTTAGTAAATTCGATAAAGGAAAAAGTCCTTTCAATCAAGGAAGACCTTAGGGTTTTACCTGGACATGGTCCAGAGACAACTTTGGCAGAGGAGATCTTGAATAATCCATTTTTATTAGATATTATTAACCACTGAATTCCAGGAAATAAAGTGGTGTTTTGTGCATTATTTCAACAAATGGAAAACCATTAACGAAGTCTTGATAGAGATGAACTTCCATGGTTAGGTTCATATTGTTGTAAGCTTCGCATAGCTTTTTTAGCACCAGGAATTTACTAAGAATTTGTTCTTTTTTAGTCGAAGATTGAGTGTTTATAATTTCTATTAAGTTAACTCTGTTGCGGAAAATCAATGATATAGCAATGGAGATTAGTTTTGAGTATTTATTGTATGTACCGATAGCCATTAGCCTTCCTTGTTGGGCCGCTTTAGTCAAAATTTTTTTCAATACCTGAGCTTTATTTTTTTCAAGATTTTCATC
>JALWNS010000497.1:0-7129 GCA_027083655.1 Bacteroidales bacterium
CATAATGAATTTTCATTGTGCATGTGTCGTAGCAATCACGCGGACACACGCTATAGCGAACAACAGTTTTGCCCATAGCACAGAGGATTGTGATTATTGAAAAAACTATTTATACCGATTTGACAGCCAATATAGTCCAATAATACCGATTAGTTTTTTGTATAATGCATTATTAAACAAGTAATAATGCAGACAAAAAGTCTATCGGCATAGCATAGCTAATTGACCTATTTGTCTGTAGCATCGGCATATCCTGTCCCGATAAATCGGGAATACCAAACCTAATTAGAACAAAATAAATGGTGTTTGGTATTACAAGACAAGATAAACTAAAACTTTTTACCCTGCAAGGAGCTTGTCAGCACGCTTGCAGAGGGTGTAAGAGTCCTGCAAGGAGCTTGTTAGCATGCTTGCGAAGGACATAAGACCCTTCAAGTAATCTACGGCAAAAAACTTTTTACCCTGCAAGGAGCTTGTCTGCACGCTTGTAGAGGGTGTGAGAGGCTAGCAAGGAGTTTATCATCACGCTTGTGAGGAAGTGATGTCCTGCAAGGACCCTACAGTATGCATGAAGACGGTGAGAAGTTAAGTGTTGGTGTACTAGCCGGGAAACGGGAAATTTTTAACCGTTCATAGCAAAAAAGGCCATGCCAGTCACAGACTGGCATGGCTTACAAAATCGTTCGTCACATAGGCTTACAGCCCCATTTTCTTGCGGTACTGCTTTGGAATGGCGTCTTTGTGTACCATGAAATCCATTATTTTGAGCTTTATGTAGTCCTCACGGAAGAAGTAATAACCAAATTCAGGAGAGTTGGGGTCGCCATTTCTTGAACCACTACCAGAATCTTTAATCAAGTACCAAATTGTACCCTTGTAATTTGTCCATCCGACTAGATGCATGCCATGATCATCGGTTGTTGTATGGTTAGAAAAGCGGAACTGGCGTGCATTCTCGTCGATATACCCTGCAGGAATATCAAATGTAGGTACTATAGCACATTGTGTGTTACGGTCAAAGCCAGGTTCAGATACATCGCCTCCAATGACAACAGTGTAGCCGTTTTGAATAGCATTGTTCAGAATATCCATGAAAACATCCAGAGGTACGTTGTAATAACTCTTGTCATGCCACCAGTTGTCCGGTACAGGATATTCCTGCTGTGTCCAGTAGGGGAACTGCTTCAGAGACATAATATCCACATAATCATCGAGGTTGAGCTTGAGATAATCCTTCAAATAGGTCTGTGGAGTATATTCTTTGCCATCCACTGTAAATTTTGTTGGAGGCTCACCCATATATTTGTTTAATATCTTGCGTATTGTCAGGACTACAAAGCGTTCGTTCCAGATGTTATTTTCTTTGACGCTTTTGAGGAAATCTTTCATTTCTTTAACCATCTTGCTATGATCATAGAATGGCATATCTGCAGGTCTGCCTAGATAAGCACTCTCTGGTACTACGCCATATTTCTTCCATATACGGGGAACGGCATTAGATTCTGATCCTTCGTCAAAGACAGACTGCCCTCGTGTGCGTACAAACTCCCGTGCTTTTTCCACGTATTCCCAGTAAGTTGTCCACATTTCGCTAAGCTTTACTTTTTTACCATAGAGGCGGTATACTTCCGACTCAAAGAATGAAGTTGTTGAAAAATCCCAGCATGTCCCAGTATTGCCTTGTGAAATAGGAGGATTATGCCAGTAAAATTTGTATAAGTTTTTCTTGTTGGGTAAGTCGTAACCACTCAGGTCAACAGTGGGATACAAATGTTCTGTTCTTTGTTCCTGCCCGGCATAGTATTCTTTAAGCTGTTTCATTATAACATCCCGGTAATAACTATAGCCAGGCTTCTGGAACTTGAGAACATCTTTCTTTGGCTGCTGTGCATAACCAGTAAAGAGAAAACCAATGGCTATGAATAACAAAATTATCCGCTTCATGGCGTTATTGTTTTTCGTTTCGTAATTAAATTTATCAAATTTGTTTTAAATAGAGAAAACATATTTTGCCTGATACATGGTTGACCTGACGCAAGGACGTGTTTTAAAGACTATTTTGCGCTACACTATGCCTATGTTCTTAGGTTATGTTTTTCAACAGGGTTATAACCTGGTAGATATGGTAGTGCTAGGACGGTTATTGGGTACAGAAGCCCTCTCTGCGTCAGGTGCCTCTTTCCCTTTGCTCTTTTTGTGGAGCTCAATTGCCCAAGGGATAGCTTTTTCTTTTACAATAATAGTTGCACACCTGTGGGGAAGGGGACGCAAAGAAAGTATCACTCGGGTGTTTTATACTGCCCTGGTGGTAAGTGTGTTTTTGGGATTTGTAATTGTTAGTTTTGGTGTGTCAACAGAGCATGTTGTATTCCGTCTAATGCACCTTCCATCTAATGTATTCCCTTATGCAATAGAGTATTATGAGGTTTTGCTTTATGGTCTTGTGTTTAACTTTGGATATTATTCTTTAGCAAGTATTATGAGAGGTATGGGAGATTCGCGTACTCCCTTTTATCTTGGTCTGTTAGCTAATATCCTCAATGCAGGACTGGACGTGGTTTTTGTTGCCGGGCTAAATATGGGGATTTGGGGTGTGGCACTGGCAACCGATTTGTCTTTTGTTATAGCTTTCTTTGCTGCTATAATTATACTTACTCGCCGTTTAAAAAAGATGGGATTGAATGGTAGCTATTCTATTGATAGGGAGGTGCTAAAAAAAGTTTTTCGTCTAGGCTTGCCTGGAGCAGGACAGAAAAGTATCACGGCTATAGGTTTTATCTTGTTCTTCTTTATGGTAAACCAATTTGGGGCTGATGTCCTGGCGGCATATACAGCAGCTAGCCGTTCAAGCCTTCTGGCCATATCTCCTGCAATGATACTGGCCTCCTCATTGACTGCTTTTGTAGGTCAAAATTATGCTTCGGGCAATATGGGACGTGCACTCTCTGGTCTCAAAACAGTCTTTGCAATAGGGCTGGTATTATCGGCTTTCTTTTTTGTGGTCTTTTTTAGTTTTTCAGAGGAAATAATGAGCCTCTTTACTACAAACCCAAATGTTATAGACCTGGGTGCACAGTATCTTGTAATTGTAGCTTTTTTTATTGTTTTTTTCTATATGATGCAGGCAATAATGGGTTTTATAAAAGGTCTGGGTAATACAAGAACACCCATGAGAATAACCTGGCTTTATACCTTTTTTGTACAGATGCCTGTTTCTTATTTTGGTTCATTTGTCCCTTTTTCCCTAACTCCTGTTAGCTTCAAGGCTTTGTGGTATGGAGAACCTATGGCATGGACTATTGGTTTTGCGTTTAGTGTCCGGGAATATTTAAAAATTTGTCCGAAATCTTTAATTTTAAACAAAAATAAAATAATGCAAAACAATGATTGTCAATCTCAGAGATAGTTGGATGGTGCAGCTACACCAGAACATAATGCAAGGTAAGGAGAAAATCAATCCCCGTGATATTACTTTTTTTAATATTGACATGATTGAGCAAGCAGCCAGGCATACTGTTCTACACTTGAAAGATTGTGATACTTGCCAGACAAACCGTGACGTACTGCTGGAGCTTAGTAAAAAATTTCCCGAGATGCTCAATACAATCTCAGGCAGGCGTGAGTTCACTAATAAGCTTGATTCTGTTGTTAAACATCTACGACTGAAGCATGGTGTTTATCCAAAAGGCTTTTTTACAGGCGTTTATACATTGATAGGTGTGGCTTTGGGAGGTATAACCGGTTGGTTATTAGCAAAAACACAAGTTTTGTCAATGTATGCAGCAATGACGACCTTCCTTGGCATTGGATTGATCGCAGGGTGGATCTCTGGGCAGGTAAAAGACAGGCAAATCACGAAAGCAGGTAAAAGACTGGATATGGAGCCTAAGTTGAGCTAGTAAAGTAGATTTTTTTGCAGTTATTGTAAAAATGTCGTAAATTATTGGTTAAAAAGGAGCTATGAGTTTACAAACCAACCTTACCTGGGCCAAGGTCTTTGGCGTTTTGATCATTATCGTGTATCTGGCAATGTCTTTTGCCTTTCAGTCTAACCTTGGGGAATATAAAGTTAAAAACCCTATTATCGAACTGGAATTTGCAAACAGTCAGGATCAGGTTTTGCACCTATTGGGAGATAATAACGGCGGGATAAACACTAATCTTGTGAAAGCACTTATTGTGAGCAACCGTATTGATTTTCTATTTGCAGTGGTTTATAGCCTGTTTCTTGTGTTTTTCTTTGCTGCAGTGAAGGTGGCAACAGAGAAAAAAATATATCTTGTGGCTATTTTCCTGGCGTTTGTAGCTATGGTTTTTGATATTCTGGAGAATACTCAGATTTTAAGCATTCTGGGAAAAGTAGAAGGATCACAAAGCTTTGAGAGGCACATTTCACTTATGCACATTTTTACCTGGGTTAAATGGCTATCCCTGACCATTGCCCTGGCAATAGCAGCCTGGTTCGGCATTAGCCAGCGCCGTGGCCTGCCGCTAATCATTGGGTTAATAGCTCTCATTCCCTTGCTTCTCGCTCTGCCTGCAATGTTTTACCACAGTCTGACTACTATTTTTGCTCTGGCAGTTATACTTGGCATCATTGCTATAATTATTCTGGTATTTGCAGGGTTGAAAAAATTATTAACCTAACACACAGGTCTAAAAAAATAAGCCCCTGATAGCCAGTGAGCTATCAGGGGCTGTAGAAAAAGAACCTATCTGTCTGCTTTATTTAAGATGCTTCTGCACAAACTCATCAAGGACCTGCTCAAGGGTAGGCTCGCCAATCTCCTGCAGGTCGTAGTAAACACGTGTCGTTGGCTTGTTGATCTTAATGATACGGTTAAGGTCAATAGGTGTACCAATAACAACGGCATCCACATCGGCCTTGTTGATAGTAGCTTCCAGGTCCTGCATTTGCTTCTTGCCATAGCCCATAGCAGGCAATAGCTTGCCAATGTAAGGATATTTCTTGAATGTATCCTCCAGCTCGCCTACCAGATAAGGACGTGGGTCAACAATCTCAGCTGCGCCATAACGCTGTGCTGCTACTGTACCTGCGCCGATTGTCATCTCACCGTGTGTCAGTGTAGGACCATCTTCTACAACCAATACGCGCTTGCCGCGGATAACCTCTGGATTGTCCACCTTAATGGGCGAAGCAGCATCTATGATTTGTGCCTTTGGATTTACCTTTTGTACGTTCTGGCGTACAGTGAGGATGCCTTCCGGGCTTGCTGTCTCTTCCTTGTTAATGACTACCACATCGGCAATGCGCAATGTCACCTCGCCAGGATAATAACTAACTTCATGGCCTGGACGGTGGGGGTCAACAACAGTGATCATCAAATCAGGCTGGTAGAAAGGAAAGTCATTATTACCACCATCCCAGAGGATAATGTCGCAACCATCTGGATCCTGCTCAGCGGCCCGCAGAATAGCCTCATAGTCCACACCAGCGTAAATAACATTACCACGGACAATGTGTGGCTCGTATTCCTCCATCTCTTCTATTGTGCAATTGTGCTTCTCCAGGTCTTCGAGCTTGGCAAAGCGCTGTACTTTCTGCTTAACCAGGTCACCATAAGGCATGGGGTGGCGGATAGCAACTACACGATAGCCTTTCTGCATCAGTATCTCAATAACACGGCGCGAGGTCTGGCTCTTACCACATCCAGTACGCACAGCTCCTACGGCAATAACTGGTTTGGTGCTTTTAATCATGGTGCGCTTGGGACCAATGAGGTTAAAGGTAGCTCCTGCAGCGTTGACCACTGCGCTGAGGTTCATGACATATTGATATGGTACATCACTATATGAGAAATAGCACTCGTCAACGTCGTATTTCTTAATCAGTTCGGTTAGCTCTTCTTCGGGAAAGATTGGTATTCCATCTGGATAAAGACTACCTGCTAGCTCTGCTGGGTATTTGCGTCCTTCGATGTGTGGTATCTGCGTTGCTGTGAAGGCAACAACTTCGTATTCTTCATTATCACGGAAATAGGTGTTGAAATTGTGAAAATCACGTCCTGCAGCTCCCAGGATAATTACACGCTTACGTTTCATAGTTTAAATGTTTAAATGTTTGTTAACAAATTAAAAATTTTCTTTCAAGGTCCAAAATAAAATTGTCTTCTCTAGTGTAAAATGATTTTTCTCACCTTGCTCGCAGTTGTGTTCGTGTTCCGGGAGAAGGAAAGATTATAGAGACTTTGAGCCTGGGGGAGCTTTTTATACCAATAAACCCAATTCTAAATTGAAAATGTACAAATAGTAAACGTTCAATTTCCCTGCAAGCGTGCCGAAGGCTCCTTGCTGGGAAATGAGTTTTAGTTTATTTTATTTTTGTAAATAGTATAATGCAGTGGAAAAGAGACTTGTTGCCATGAAACAGGGCAAAGAGGACACATGCCTGGAGGAATTTTATTGCCCGCAGGAGATAGGGATTATTTACTCTGTGCTTGTCCATTGTAGACTAGCAAACCAGGGGGCTCTACTGGTATAATGTAGGGTTTTGACTTTTAATGTATAGGGATTAGGGTATCATTCTACCTTGTAGCCAAGACGGGAGAGTAGCTGCCCGTTCTGCTCCAGGAAAGCCCGGAGACTCTGCTCCGAGAAATAATTTTTATAATCTCCAACAGTGCCTTTGCGTGCAGATACACTTGTTGTTTTGACACCACGCAGTAGATTGAGAAGCTTACGTATCCGTCTGTTACGTGTCTTGTAGCTCTGGAGGCGTATGTCTTTTATGTTTTTGGCCATCTGTATTCCCAGGTGGTTGGCTATTGTATGGAGCGAGTTTTCGTATTCAAGGTTGAGATCCTCATACCTTACCCATAGTATCCTATCTGCGAAGCGGCTATTCTGCCAGCTCTCTATGTGATGACGCCAGAATTGCATCCTGTTGAGTCCCTCAGTACCTGGATCAAAATTATTGCCTGTCCAGAGAAACTCATCAAAGCTCATTTGTCTTATCTTCTCATCAAATTTTTTCATGTATTCATAGAGCGAGACCATCACGTCAAGCCCATTACGATAAACATATATTAGATGTGAGCTGCGGAAAAGCTCTTCCAGGTTCTGAAGAAGGTTTGTATCCTGTGTGTACAACTTGAAATCAGGCAGGAAG
>JALWNS010000497.1:7139-9554 GCA_027083655.1 Bacteroidales bacterium
GGCAGGAAGTGTGTCTTGACAATCATTGTCTTGTTGCGGAAATTCTTGACAAAATCAATCTGCTCCCTGTCATCCTTTGTGAGATTCTCCAAAACAATCAGCTTGCTGTCTTTATAGCCAGGGAAATTATTACGAATGGAGTCTATGGTAAGGTGTGTACCAGACCGTCTGTGGGAGATGATGATAATATTTTTGTCCATATCGTAGTATTGTTAAAGACTTACGACAAATTTAGCAATAATCTATAATTGGCGAAATTCTCACCCGGTACCTAACAGGTCAAAACGGTTGCGTACCTTGTAAATATTGCCTTTATTAGTTATGATATTTTCGTACAGAATGATTTGCTTGATGTGAAAAATTACTGGTTCTATATCCTTGTATTTCTTAATCTTATCGAGCACAGACCAGTCGCGTAAGAAACGTATACGGGCAAATGTTACATGGGGATAAAAGGCAAAATCTTCTTGATGGCCAGTAAGGTCACTTATAACGCTATCTATTTTGTCGGCAAGTTGCATCAGGCGCTCTTCTTGCTCTACCCTAAACCACAACACACGTGGCATAATATCATACGGATAAATATCCACACCAGAGACAGTCAGATCAAAGTCCTCTGAGGCGTTAATGACAGGTGCAATATGGCAGTTGACCTCTGAGACCAGCTCCACAGGTATATCACCCAGATAACGTAGTACAACCATCAGCTCTTCCATAGGGTAAAATTTTACCCTTTCGCGTGCAAGAGCTTTCTTTAGTGTGAAATAAATGTTTTTCAGACTGCGGTCAAGGTCAAGTTTTATTGCCAGGAATAGCCTCTGTTCCATTCTCTTGCAGTATAATTTTTACAAAAATAATTTATTTCTGTGCATTATACATGAGAAACTGCTAACTTTGCAATATTAAAAAGGCTGCCACCGCACATATCTATCCCTCCCCAAGGCATAGACAGAAGAGCGGGGCAGCCTTGCTTTTTACGGGAAAAGCCCTTGTGATAACCAAAAACCTTAGTTTATTCCTCTTCACCTAATTGGCGTAACCTGTTACGTACATTTTCCAGTGCTTGTTTTAGCCAGCTCTCACGGCTTTTGAGATAAGCTTTTTCCGATTCTTCGTCATAATAGGGCGGCTGGGTGTAATCCTCGGTCCACCAAGGACCTGCACCCCATCCCCAGCCACGGCCAAACCATCTACGGCGTGGTCTGCTGCCACCTTGCGCCCACCAAGGGCCTGTGCAATCTCCCCAAGGCATAGTCGTACGGTTTTAGGGTTTGTTATTTGCTACCGCGTATATTTGGATTAGGACCTTGTCCACGTCCAAACCAGCCATTAGCAGGTGGATTGTTGTAATTGGCTTCACGTCCAAACCCGCCTCTGCCTTGACCACCGAAGAGTCTGGCAAACCAGCCTCTTCCTGCTCCCCTGCCGTGTCTTCCACGTCTCCGGCCGTTACCTGCTGGTGGTTGTGCATTGTTTCCATTTTGTGCCCACCAAGGGCCTGTGCAATCTCCCCAAGGCATAATTTTTAGATTTTAAGGGTTTATTTAGAACGTTTGTTTATATCTTATCTGTGTGGACCTTTACCCCATGGACCTCCCCGGCCGTGCCGTCCACGTCCATGTCCACCGCGATGCCTTCGTCCACCAAATGGAGGCGCCATGAGAATCAAATTTTTTGACCCGCAAACAGGACAGGCCTCTGGTATATGGTCACTTCTTATTCTGAACATATGTCCGCAATCTGCACACCGTATAATCATAAATCTAAAGTTTACATTGCCGCCCTCTATTAGAAGTCTTTTGCCGTTTACAAGCATGTCTGCAATTTTCGTGCGTGCCGAATCCAGAAGACGTGTGAAGGTCGGACGCGATATACCCATTTCTTCGGCAGCTTGCTCATGTGTCATTCCTTCTAAATCCGAAAGCCTTATCGCTTCGTATTCGTCTATTGTCATAATAACTGCATCCATCATGCCTCCCATGCCTACGGGACGAAATTCTGTATAAAGCGGCGGCTCGTGTATATTTCTGCTTTTTTCTGGTCTTGCCATGTCATTTGTTTTTCTGGTTTCAAAATTATGAACAATAGTTCATAATATCAAGTTTTTTTACAAAAAATTTTCTTAGTAGCTTTGGACAGTACCATTTACAATAGTGCAATAGACTAAATTTCTTAGCACTGCAAGGTACTTACGGTACGCTTGCGGTGAACTTGTGCTTAAAAATTTTCTTAGTAGCTTTGGACAATACCATTTATAATTAGCGAGATAAACTAAAGTTCTTAGCATAGCAAGGTGCTTTATGCATGCTTGCCTGGCAAGAGGCTGGTATGATTATCATATATAAAATTGCGAGACATGGACGTTAGCCGCTATCCAGACGATGAAATCATAGCAGGTGTGGACGAAGCAGGCCG
>JALWNS010000498.1 GCA_027083655.1 Bacteroidales bacterium
ACTTCGGGACTAAGATTCGTCCCCATAACCTTATAATAATCTGAAGCTTCTATTACTTTTAAATTCTCCATATCCATTATTTTGAAACTTCCACTTCTACCTTTTGAACGAAAAAAGTCTTGTCTTCATTTTCGAAATCTACGAAATATTCAAAATTACTACTTCCTCTAAAAATACCCAAAAATCTGAGCTCCTCATCCGTAGTTGAATCATCAAGTAATGAGTCAAAGAAAATCTTTTGTAAAGTTTTCTTGTCCTTATTTAAGTAACGGTTAATTATATTTATCTTATTCTTCATCATATACGTATCTACATAAGACGATGCTAAAAAGTAATAATTCCCTGTCCTGGGGTTAAAACCATAAATAAATATTGCATCCTTCATCAACTCACTTTTCCGCGCCGTAATAAATATATCCTGCAAGATTTCTACAGAAATATTCAGTAAATTCCTCAAATATTGAGGGCTACCATCTTCACCTGCATCTGTACTAGAGGACTTAACAGTGTCTTTTATCATGTTTATTAATGGCATAAGCCGGCCTTCTGCCATCTTTGATTTATATAAAAAATTGACACCCAACCCCTTAATTGTATTATAAATCTCCGAGACAGAATCAAGCAGATTGACATCTTTAGATATTGTTTCTTTACCTGAAATCTGAATCTGAAAATAGAAAAATACAAATTCATCGTTATAAGGAACAAACTTATAAAACAATTTGTTCTTTGTCTTACGGATCATTTCTATAAACCCTAAACCTGCCCCGCCCTTGGCAGAAAATGCTTGATTTGTGAGCTTCTGAAAATACAGGTCGGATAATTCCTTTTTGTCTAATTTGTTAAGCTTATCAACGTATGAACCTATCTCATCAGCCTTCGAACGGCGAACAAGATTAACCGTTATTATAAAAATATTGCGGTTGAGCATACGTATAAGCAACATATCCTTTTCTGGAGCCTTAACCATCTCTGTCTCCGAATAACGCAAAATATTCTGAAAATTTTCAATAGTCATATATGCAACCTTCTTATTCAACTTTTTCAGGTCTACACTCGGATCTGTCATAAAGCTATTAATCAAATCTGTCAATGGTGTTAAGATAGAATTACTAAACACACCACTGTAAATCATTGAAAATTCGTCATTAAATAAGGTTTCAAAAATTTTATATACCTTTGAAATGTCCATATTTAAACTTTTACCTTTAGACTAATAAACTAAAACTTAATATTTTGTTGCATGAACCAATACATCTACGGCATCAGAGCCATTATAGAAGCAATTGAATCTGGTAAACAAATTGAAAAAATTTTGTTAAAAAAACAATTTAAAAGCGAACTTTTAAACAAACTACGTCAAATAGCAAAAAAGCACCAAATCCCTATACAGTTAGTACCTGTAGAAAAATTAAACAAAATTACCCGTCAAAATCACCAGGGTGCAGTTGCACTCATTAGTCCAATCAGTTTTTGGTCTCTCGAAGACCTTGTATCTGCCGAGTACGACAAAGGTAAAACCCCTTTAATTCTTATTTTAGACCGTATTACAGATGTTCACAATTTTGGTGCCATTGTGCGTACTGCAGAATGTACACAGACTTCCGGTATCATTATACCGAGAAAAAACACTGCACAGCTGAGTGGTGATGCTATGAAAACATCGGCAGGCGCGCTAAATTACGTACCTATTGTCCGTGAGGTATTAACAGACGCTATTGACAAACTTCATCATATGGGATTCCAGATCATCGCCGCCACTGAAAAAGGCGAGCATATTATCTACGAAACAGATATGACTATACCAACTGCAATTATTATGGGATCAGAGGAAAAAGGTATTGCTTTTGACCTTTTGCGCAAAAGTGATATACTGGCCAAAATACCTATTATGGGCAAAATACAATCTCTTAACGTTTCTGTTGCTTCTGCGGTATTTCTGTATGAAGCCCTCAGGCAAAGACAATTTGCTAATAAAAAGTAAATTCTCTGTCCTTTTCTGATAAGCAACCCTGGGCTTATATTTGAATAGAGCATCTTCTCATAAAAGCAAAGGCGGCATAGCCGCCCTTGCTTTTTTACCAAACAGGCAAAGATTACTCCCCAGGTTTCCAAAATGGTGGCTTAACTACACGTGCCTTCATTTTGCGTCCTCTTATATCGATTAATACCTCTGTTCCC
>JALWNS010000499.1 GCA_027083655.1 Bacteroidales bacterium
ACCAAAACCAAAGGCAGAAATTGAAAAGAAACCTGAGGGAACTGTAAAAATTTTAACTTATAAAATTGCTTTTCCTACTGACGACGGACAATTTATAAACCCGCATTTTGGTCGTGCTAAATATTTCCTTGTACTCGAAGTAGAAGACAAAGTTGTGGTAAACAGAGAAATGAGATCTAATGACTCCCACCAGGGCATGCCCCACCACCAGCATGACCATCATCACGAACATCACAATGACCCAGAACACCAAGCACAACAAAAAAAAGCACACTCACGTATATTTGAAATCCTGCACGATGTAGACATTTTGATTGCCAATGGCATGGGACCTGGTATATACAACCAGCTCATAGAAAATGGTTATACTGTATTCAAAACTAAGATTTCCAGCATAGAAGATGCGCTTCAAGCATATCTCAAAGGAGTACTAAAAGTCTAAGCCTATGAAAGAGATTAAGAAAATAGCAATGCTTAGTACCCATGGCTACTTTGACCCTGTACCACAATTAGGCCAAACAGACACAGGAGGTCAAGTAGTATATGTACTAGAACTATCCAAAGCCCTCACGCGCCTTGGTATTGAAGTAGATATTTATACACGTTGGTTTGATAAAAATCGAAAGCAGATAGACCCTGTGCCTGGGTTTGATAATCTAAATGTTATCCGTATCCCGGCAGGACCATGGGAGTTTATTCCAAAAGAGAAAATTTACCCTGTATTACCAGAACTGGCGAAGAATATGGTTGGTTTTATCAACCAAAACAATATTCAATACGACCTGTTTCACGGACATTATGTTGATGCCGGAATAGTAATGCTTGATGTTGCTAAATACTTCGATCGTCCCTCTTTCTTTACAGCCCACTCATTGGGAGCATGGAAAAAAGAACGGATGGCAGACGAAGGCACAGCCGAAGAGTTGGAAAAAAAATATAATTTCTCCGTGCGCATCAAAGAAGAAACACGCATTTTTAATAGCGCCACTGCACATACTGTCACATCACAGGTCCAGCTTGAGAAGCTCCGCCAGTTGTACGGATACAATGGTGATAATGTAGAGGTCATTCCTCCGGGTGTTGATATTTACCGTTTTCATCCACCAAAACCAGATACACCCAGACCCAAGGGTGTGCCAGAAAATTATATTTTCTGCCTTAGCCGGATAGATACCAACAAAGGGCACAAAGAATTATTGTTGGCCTTTGACATAGTCCGCCGTTATGTTAATGATATTTACCTTGTTATCGGAGGTGGTTCGCCTAAGCCAGGACCCCGCGAGAAAGAAGTACTTGCTACAATACAGAAAATTATCGATGACCATAATCTTTCGCATCGTGTACTGATGCTAGGTTATGTTCCTGACGACCAGCTGCCATTGCTTTACCAGCATAGTAAATTTTTTGTTTTACCTTCTAAGTTTGAGCCGTTTGGCATGACTTCGCAGGAAGCTATGGCTTGCGGTAAGACCGTTGTGGCATCCAAATTTGGTGGAGTTCGTGAGGTCATCAAACACGGAGAGACGGGTATTCTTGTAGATCCGACAGATAGTCAGGAGTTTGCTATGGCCATGGTTAAGCTCCTCAAAGACGAACAATATAACCGCCGTATTGGCCAGAATGCGCGTCGCCTTATTGAGGAACATTATAGCTGGGATGCTATGGCGCGCAGACATATCGAATTTTACAAAAAATATATGTCTTAATGGACGAAAGACTGCAGCCCTTGCCGGGAGACATAGAATTTGAGCAAAAACTCAGGCCCCTGACCTTTGAAGAATTCAAAGGTCAGGACCGCATTGTAGAAAATCTTAAGGTCTTTGTCAAAGCTGCTAATATGCGGGGTGAGGCGCTGGATCATGTCCTGCTTCATGGCCCTCCTGGCCTGGGCAAGACTACACTTTCGCATATTATTGCCAATGAGCTAGGTGTAGGTATAAAAACAACTTCGGGTCCTGCGCTGGAAAAGCCTGGGGACCTTGCAGGCCTGCTCACTAACCTTGAGGAGAGGGATGTGCTGTTTATTGATGAGATACACCGCCTTAACCCTGTGGTGGAGGAGTACCTCTACTCTGCAATGGAAGATTATAAGATTGACATTATTATCGACAAAGGTCCTAATGCACGCTCCATTGAGATAAAGCTTAATCCTTTTACTTTGATAGGCGCAACCACACGTACAGGCCTGTTGACAAGGCCACTGCTGGCGCGCTTTGGTATAAAAGCCCTGCTGGAGTATTACGATATAAAAACCCTGAAACACATTGTCCTTCGTTCGGCCAGAATCCTTAACGTTGAAATCTCAGACCAGGCAGCGGAAGAAATAGCACGCCGTAGCCGCGGTACACCACGTATTGCCAACCGACTATTGCGCCGGGTGCGTGACTTTGCCCAGGTCAAAGGTGATGGCGCTATTGACATAGAGATCACACGTTATGCACTTGATGCTTTGAGAATAGATTCGCGCGGTCTTGACGAAATGGACAATAAGATTTTGTTGACAATCATTGAAAAATTTAACGGAGGACCTGTAGGACTGAATACCATAGCTACTGCTGTGGGAGAAGACCCGGGTACTATCGAAGAAGTTTATGAACCTTATTTAATTATGGAAGGATTTATTAAGCGTACACCCAGAGGTAGAGTAGCAACAAAGCTAGCTTTTGAACACCTTGGGAAAGATTTTAACCCTGATAACCAACCCAGGTTATTCTAAAATTTTTAACTTTGCTTCAACGACAAATAAAGACAAATCATGGCAGAAAAAAAGAAAAATAATAGCAAAAAAGACCAGAAAATTTACCATCTGGTTATCTACGACGAAAAAACATTAAACCAAAAATTTAACCTTAAACTCACCAGATTAAACCTTTATACCCTCTTTGGCTTAATTTTCCTAGTTGTGGCAATCATTGTTGTATTACTCTTTGCATTTACACCGATAAACTCCCTCTTACCAAAATATGAAGACATCAAGCTTAGAGCAGAAGCCACACGCAACAGGGTACTTATTGACTCGCTCAAACACGAAATAGCCATACGTGACCAGTATTTTAAAAAAATACGGACAATCATATATGGCGAAGACCTTAGTGCCCTGCAGGATATAGATACCTCAAGCCAGAAATATATAATTTCCCCATCTGCTCACGACTCGTTGCTAAAAACACTCTCCTCTGACCTTGAGAATACTATTGAGCTCCCATCTATGCAAGGAGAGGAAAATTCCCTCAGTACATTGCGTTTTTATAAGCCTGTCAGTGGTATAATAATCAATAAATTCAACCCTGCAGAAGGCCACTACGGTGTGGATATAACAGCCCAAAAAGATGAACCGGTACTATCCATTCTTAGCGGAACAGTTATAATGGCCAACTGGAACCCGAATACTGGATACGTTATAATGGTACAGCATCCTCATAACCTTATTTCTGTGTATAAGCATAACTCAGAGCTTCTCAAACGCGAAGGGGACCACGTGGAAGCAGGTGAGCCAATAGCTATAGTCGGTAATACAGGTGAAAACACTACTGGGCCACACTTGCATTTTGAGTTGTGGTTTAATGGTGTGCCTATTAATCCTGCAGATTACATAAGTTTCTAATTGCCATGAAAAATATTGCTATACTCGGATCAACTGGCTCTATCGGACGCCAGACATTAGAAGTTATTGACCAGCATAAGGACAAATTTTCCGTTGTCGCATTATCTGCCCGGTCAAATGCAGAGCTACTTGTTGATCAAGCCAGGCATTTTCGGCCACAATATGTTGTTATCACAAATGGTAATTATTCTTATGTCAAACAAGCATTACAACCATTAGGCATAGAAGTGCTGGAAGGCGCAGATAATTTATTAACCATAGCCTCACTGCCCCAGGTCGATATTGTTGTGACGGCACTAGTTGGCTTCTCCGGATTGTTGCCTACTATAGAGGCTATTAAGCATAATAAAAATATCGCATTGGCTAATAAAGAGACATTGGTCGTTGCAGGGGAGATTGTTACATCACTGGCCAAAGAACATAATGTAAAAATTTTGCCTGTCGATTCTGAGCATTCTGCCATTTTTCAGTGCTTGATGGGTGAGGATCCATCCTGGGTCGAAAAAATCTACCTTACTGCTTCGGGTGGACCTTTTCGTGGCATGACACGCGAACAGTTGAAAAATATTAAGAAAGAACAGGCTCTCAATCACCCCAACTGGTCGATGGGCAGCAAGATAACAATTGACTCGGCTACCTTGATGAACAAAGGACTGGAGGCTATAGAAGCACGATGGCTTTTTGATCTCAGGCCCGGACAGATAGACATAATCGTTCATCCTCAGTCTATTATACATTCTCTTGTGCAATTTATAGATGGTTCTATTAAGGCACAAATGGGATTGCCTGACATGCGATTGCCCATACAATTGGCTCTTTCTTATCCAGAGCGTATTCCAAGCTCTTTCCAGCGGTTTGATTTTGCCTCATATCCCTCTCTGACCTTCGAAAAGCCAGATACAGACGTTTTCCGTTGTCTTGATCTGGCCTTAGAAGCCCTTAATACGGGTGGCAACCTGCCATGTGTGCTCAATGCTGCTAATGAAGTGGCAGTACAGGCTTTTCTCGACGGGAAAATTGGTTTTCTGGACATTGCAGAGGTCGTGGAAGATACCATGAACAAAATTGAATTTATCTCGCATCCCAGCCTGGAGCAATACTTAGAATGTGACCGCAGGGCCAGGGAGTATTCACAGTCCATAATTGCAAAAAAATCTTAAATAGCTTGACTTTAATTCTGCATACACCTATATTTGCAATGCATTTTACGACATGCGGGGTGGAGCAGTGGTAGCTCGCCGGGCTCATAACCCGGAGGTCGCAGGTTCGATCCCTGCCCCCGCAACAAAGCAAAACTGGCGGCTCAATGAGCCGCCAGTTTTTTTATTTGCCCTCCATTGATAAATAATGCTGTCTCCTGTAGCAAAATAGTCTAAAAACAATTTCCCTTGCAAGGTGTCTGCGGCACGCTTGCCGGGCAACATGTGCGTTGATAATTAGCCCATTTTTAATTAAGAATTGGTTTTGTCTACGCTTGAAGGATTGTGTGTAGCATTTGTACATCCCAACTAAAGACGGGATAAGTCACAGCTCATATTCCATAACCCTGACAAGGTCATAACCCTCTGGTGAGATGCTTATCTGCAGAGGGTAAATTTCTACTCCACCCTGTGCAGCCTCGCGGAGCATTAGTGAATACTTCGGGTCAATATCCCAAGCAGGGGCAAAGATTTTTACGTCAGTGCGCTGGACAATGAAGAACAAAGCCACACGAAAACCTTGTTCCCTGGCTTTGAGTAATTGCTGTATATGTTTTTGTCCACGTGTGGTTGTGGCGTCGGGGAAACGTGCGTATTCACCATCTTTATAGGTTACGTTCTTGACCTCAATAAAAATTTTTTCACTGTCACGTTCTGCATATATGTCAAATCTGCTTTTATCAAACTTGACCTCGCGTTTTAATAATGCCAGATCAGAGAAATTTTTGATTTTGCCTTTTTTTAGCAAATCATAGGCAATTGTATTTGCCGTATTTGTATTGATTCCTACCCACGAACCATTGATCTTAATCATCTCCCATGTAAACTGTGTTTTTCTCTCAGGGTTGTTGGCTTTTGACAGTATAACATCTGCTCCAGGAACGAGGCATGATTTCAGGCTTCCAGTGTTTGTACAATGCGCAACAACTATCTGGCCATTATCCAACTCTACATCAACAAGGAAACGTTTGTAACGCCTGATAAATTTTCCTTTAACAAAGTCTGCCATGTTTTTTATTCATTAAGTTTTGTATCTTTGGCAATAATCATGAAAAATAATACAGAAAGATATGAAAAAAATTGTTGTTCTTACATTGATTGCGTTATTAAGCTTTTTTTCTGTTGAAGCACAGCAAGTAGCACAGCTTCTTCAATCTGCAGACAAAGCCTATGAACAGGGAAATTACAATGAAGCTATTCTTAATTACATTGCTGTCCTGGGTCATGATCCAGCTAATAAACATGCTATTCTTCGCCTTGGTGATTGTTCTTTAATATTAGGTGACACTGCAGAAGCTATTAATTATTACTCCCAGGCTATTAATCTTTTTCCGCAAGACCTGGAAGCATACAAGAAACTTGGTAACTTTTACATTTACGCCGGCAAAGAAAAGCAGGCTTTGGACGTCTTCCGCAAAGCATACTTAGCTAATAGTTCTGATCCCAAGGCTATGGCATTGTTGGCAGTAGGCTATCTTGTTTATGGCAAGCAGGATTCTGCCCAAACCTTGATTAACAAATTAGAGCAACAGGACAACGTAGATCCTGAGGTATATCTAATTCTGTCGGAAGGTTACGAAAGTTTAGAACGTTATGATCAGGCTATTAATTACATAACAAAGGCTATAAGCCTGGATCCTATAAATGATGAGTATTATTACAAGCGTGCTAACGTCGAGGCGCAGGCAAGTAGCTTTGATGAGGCACTTGGAGATATAGACAAGGCTATTAACCTGAACCCCAATAATAGAGACTACTACCTGACCAAGATGTCAATTCTTTTCTTACAAAAGGATTATAGAGGTGCAGAAAAATATGGTAAGCAAGTATTTGACAAAATACAAGATTCGAATTTTTACTATCTTGCTATATATGCAATGTGGATAAACAATGAGGCAAAGGACACCATTTTCAATTACCTGGATAAAGCCCTGAATAGGACAGATGCTGCTAGCCTATGGTATCTAAAAGGTCTGATCTATAATGACATACAAGATTATGCCCTTGCGGCAGATGCCTTTAAGCAAGCTCTAGACAAACAACCATGGAACATTAATTATACACGGGAGTACATAGTAAATACACTTGTTGCCAATAGTCCAACCCTAGACCAAAAACGACATTTTAAATCACTAAATGCCAACAATCTGAAGCTTATCCGTAAAAATTTAAAAAGCAAAAAAAGCAAATATAACTACACTAAGGTACAGGAAAGAATTAGCTCCAACCCCTTAGGTGTCGGCCTAGAAGAATATTTGTATCTTTACCTTGGGCCTGTTTTTGATAAAAAGTATAATCCCCTGGATAGGGAAATCAATTATTCAATATTAGACAGTTTACTTACTTACGAAAAATATGGTGAATTATTTTCGAAAGCTTATGACATGTTGAACTACGACCCAGGTAATATAGCTATCTACAATATTTTGACTATAGCTTACTATAACAAAGGGAACCTTGAGAAATTCCGCGAAAATTACACAAAATATATAGGACTTTCCATGGCTATGATGGCAACTGGCAGTGGCGAGAATAAAAAGCAAGCTATTATAAGTGCTTCTCCTATTGATGAGGTTATAGAGCTTAGCTTTATTGGCTATGACCAGCTTATAAATCATGATCACATCTCGGACAAAAAGCATGAATATAATATTTACCAGATAGCACACAATGGTATAGTACAGACTTATTATTTCCTCACTGACCTGTATTGGGACAAAATAAGTAACAACGATTAATGCTATTTACCAACAAAAAAAGCGGCTCCATCAGGAGCCGCTTTTTGTTTAACAAGTAAATTATTAAATTTCTTCTGTTTCAACGATTTTTGCAAGGATGTCAGAATACTGTATCAAAAGATAAGTCTTTTCGTCCATTTTAATCTCATTGCCTGAAAATTCTTTGTAAATAACGCGGTCACCAACGCTAATTTCTGGGTTCTCAATATTGCTCATTGCAACTACAAGACCAACGTTCTGTTTTTCCTTTGCAGTTTCTGGTAAAATCAATCCTGAATCGGTCTGTTGTTCCTGCACATCATCAGAGATGTCAAGCAATACGTTTTGATTAATTGGCTGAATCTCTTTCATTTTTCCTCGGTTTTATATTTGGTTTTATGCTTTAAGGCCTAACAAACGGTCAATCTTTGGCTTATCAAATCCTACTACCATTTGTCCATTTATCTCGGCCTGGGGTACACCTGTCTGTCCTGTACGGCGCACCAACTCTTCTGCTATTTTGGGATCTTTGGATACGTCTATATCATGGTACTTAAAATTCAAAGTTTTTAAATACTGCTTCAGTCGATTGCACCATGGGCAAGATGGTGTTGTATAAAGAATGATTCTTGGTTGTTTCTTCCCTTCTTCTTGCACGTCTGATGCCTGAAACAGGCTATTCTCAAAATAAGCTTTATAATATGCAGGATCATTACATCCTTTTATATCTTTAACATACTTGCCATCCTCTAATTCTAAAAGAGTAGGCGCAGTCTTAACTCCAAACTGTGGATGCACATCCCTTACCCTCGAAACATCGACAGCAAAAATTTTTACTCCATCAATGCCTGGTAACTTTTGCAAATTCTGGTATGCACAATCGCTAGTCTGGCTTCCTGCTTTGTATATCAACAAATAGGCTTTTTTATGACCTTTTAATTTTTCCTTTAAATCTGCATAAGAATTTACGCTTATTAACTCCATACCAACTTAACTTTTTTGGTTTAACAGCTTGTCGATTGCTTTTTTGTAAACATTATAAGGTTTTACGCCTATAAAACGCTCAACTTCCTTTCCATCTCGAAAAAGTATAACCGTTGGGATACTTCTTATACCCAGCTTGTTCGGGATACGTTTATTTGCCTCAACATCAAACTTTGCTACCTTGACCTTTTGTCCGTAATTATCTGCCAAATCATTTATTATGGGTGCCAAAAACAAGCATGGCTTGCACCACGCTGCCCAAAAATCCACAATAGTTATTCCCTGTGCTACGACAGAAGAAAAATTTTTGTCAGTCAGATGAACAATATACTGGCTCTGCTCTGCTTTATCAATGTTTTTCAGAACCTTACGATACCTGGCTATAGAATAACCCAAATAACCAGAAAAAAGAATAATTAATACTATGACAATTATTAATCCTGTGCTCATATATATTCAAATTATAATCCATTTTGTTTTTCATGAAAAAATGTCAGCCAGAAGCTGACATTTTTTAAAGAGAAAAGAAAAATTTTTCACTATTTAGACGAAGGATAATCTACTCCTGTCACTTCTTTTATTGCCCTAATATAATTTTCTTTCTCCATGGCACCTACAGCCATTTGTGGTGTACCTGTTACGGGGCAAAACAGAATAGAAGGAATACTCTGAATACCAAACATTTGCGCTAGCTCACGTTCATTATCCACATTGACCTTAAAGAATATAACCTCCCCATTGTATTCTTCTGCCAATTGCTCCATAATTGGGGACACATAACGGCATGGACGGCACCAATCAGCATAAAAGTCTATAACACAAGGCTTATCTCCTTTATATGACCATTGGTTTGACTTTGTATAATCAAAAATAAGCTGTTTGAACATATCTGTAGTAAGGATATTTACCTTCTTAGGATTAACCTTTTTCCATGGATCGTCAACTGGATTATTGGCTGCAGGCTCAGTAGCCACAGGTTGCTGTAC
>JALWNS010000500.1 GCA_027083655.1 Bacteroidales bacterium
AGCATAACGGGGAGTGACTTTTTCCTTAAGAAAGTAATATTCAAACTGGCCTCCTAGCTCTATAACAGGGGACTTAAAACTAAGATTTCTGGCTCGACGGCCTGTATGACCGGAAGCCGCATCATTCCCTGATATTATAGCGTAAGAGGTAAATGCCTTAATTGATATCATCTCTGCTATACGGAAACGGTATCCTAACTGGAATGTGGGTCTTGTAGTCTGATAATCAAAGTCCCTTATCCCTAAAAAATGAGCTGCATCTTTCTTCCCACCTCCTAGATCACCCATGTAATTGTTTGGACCAGTACCAAAAAATATTGCCTGTGCATCACGCTTCCATTCTTGTGCAAAAATTATTGGCATGCTGATAAGTAAAATGCTTAATATGAGTATAATTCTTCTCATACGACTTTCTGTTTGTTAACTTTTATTATAACGTGTGATTTGTATAAAAGTTTTTTATAAACTGTTAATAATTTCTTTTGTCCATACCCCACATCAATTTATTCCTTAGTGTTGAGAAATAATTAATATGGGATAATCTGACCATATTAAGCTTGTAGTCTGCCTTTTTTAACAATAAATCTGAGCCATTTTTCAGAAAAACATTACGGGCATCCAATGCTGCAAGAAATTCATCACTCCTTCCGTGTATTGTTAATCTAATCTCAACGCTATCTGGCAATACAATAGGCCTGACAGTTAAATTGTGTGGCGCTATTGGCGTTATAACAAAATTCTCTGACTCTGGCACTACTATTGGGCCTCCTGCACTTAAAGAATATGCTGTTGAGCCAGTTGGTGTCGAAACAATTAATCCATCTGCCCAGTATGTAGTCATATAATCGTCATTTATATAAACATCCACACTTATCATTGAACTTGTATCCTTTTTCTGAACTATTATCTCATTTAATCCGCAATTGAAATTTCCAAAATCATTATTCTCTGTCTCTACTGCTATCATTGTTCTTTTCTCTATCGTATACTTGCCTTTTACGATCATCTCTAATGCTAAGTCCAATTCTTCACGTGATATATATGCCAAAAAACCAAGTCGTCCACTATTGATACCTACAACTGGTATTGAGGTACGCTCCAAAAATGCTACACATTCGAGGAATGTACCATCTCCACCTATACTAAAAACCACGTCTATTCCCTTTTCTTCAAGCTCTGTCTTTGTCCTGAAAACTCCTTCTATTTTTGGTATTATGAACAAATTGCTCTTTATAAACTCAAAAAAAGGCTCATAGACATAGATCTCTGCAGAATACCTGTTAAGCTTTTCAAATAACCTATAAATAGCCTCATTAAAACTTTCGGGAAAACTCTTTCCAAAGATGGCAAACTTCATTTATCTAACGCAATTACAAATTGTTAATTGCAAAAATATTCATTTTTTTTTATCTTGGTAAAAATCATTGCAAAAATCATGAAAATCTGTAAATCAATACTGATTCTTTTACTTTTTATTTCTTTATCTTCCTCGGCGTCTTCACAAAATGATAATCTCATCCGTATTACAAATACACAAATAATTACACCAGAGTTAATTGATTTTGGGACACTTACTGCCCAAGAAAAATACATCAAGCTAATTATTAAAAACGATAGGCCAAACACAGTTGATATTTGTAATATTAACACGCCGCAAGGTTTCTTAGTCTCTATTAATAATACTCATCTCAAGCCCAAAAGCCAAACCCAGATTTTCATTGGTGTAGATCCCAAGTTATTAACAGATACACTCGTTAAAGAGAAAATTATCCTTGAAACAAATCTTATATTACCTATCGTTATTAATGTACAAGCCAGAAAACAAAAATAATTAAACTATGGCTTGGATTACTAAAAATAAAGTACCAGATAGAAAACCGGCGGTTAGCGGAAAATTTTATCCTTCAGATCCTGCCGAATTGGAGCAGACACTCAGAGAATTATTCGAACAGGCCAAGCCACGTGTAGCCAAAAACCTCAGAGCTATCATATCTCCTCATGCAGGATATGTCTTCTCAGGGGTAGTTGCAGCTAGTGCATACAATCAACTCGATGAAAACAAACAGTATGAAAATATTTTCCTCATAGGAACGAGCCACCATACGTACCTTAAAGGCGCTTCGGTTTACCCGGGGGGCAATTATATCATGCCCTTTGGTAA
>JALWNS010000501.1 GCA_027083655.1 Bacteroidales bacterium
CAAGCTATTTTACATGAGCTCAAGTACAAGCATAATAAAGATATTGGATACTACTACGGTGAATTAATGGCTCAAAGCATGAAGGACAAAGGTTTTCCTGAGGATTTTGACATTGTATTGCCAGTACCACTGCACCCCAAAAAGCAATATATCAGAGGCTATAACCAGGCCGAACTATTAGCAACAAGAATTGCCAGATTATTTGGCAAGAAACTGGAGACTAAAGCCGCACGCCGTTCCCGGTTTAATCCTACACAGACACGTAAATCAATGACCGAAAGATGGGAAAATGTGCGCAACCTGTTCGAAATAACAAATAGCGGACATCTGCAGGGCAAACACATTCTCATTATTGACGACGTAATAACCACTGGATCCACCATCGAATCTCTGGCTACAGAAATACTCAAAATTCCAGGTGTTACGGTTTCTGCTGCTTTTCTTGCTATGGCTCAAGAATTTTAATACTTTTTCCTTGCGGGAAGGAGAAGGACTACTCTTGCCATGGTATTTAAAGCCCATCAAGGATTAATATGATTAATCAGAACGAAAAGACACAATAATTATCTGTATTACAAAGAATTATCATAGACAAACGTATAGCATTAATAGTTGTCATAAAACAACATTTTACAAAGCTAATAAAACATAAAATTCCAGCTATAAATTTGTGAATGCTTATTATTCCTCCTTATCGTAAATCGACTTATAAATACCATAATAAAAAAGTTCCCGTTCTCACATCCCGTTGGGCTGACCGTCTCGAATGACTATCCCTGCCAGTTCTTTGGCTGCTTTGTATGGATCCTGTGCCAATGTGATAGCCGAAATCACTGCTATTCCATTTATACCTGTGAGCATACAATCACGTGCATTTGACTGGTTAATACCACCTATTGCAATCACGGGTATGTTTACAGTTTCTACTATCTTACGCAGACCTTCGAGGCCTATAGCATTTCCTGCATCTTTCTTGGACGAAGTATAAAAAACAGTACCTGCGCCTAGATAATCCGCACCATGCTGCTGTCCCCAGAGTGCTTGTTCTGTTGTTTTGACAGAATAACCAACTATCATGTCTTTGGCAAGGGTGCGCACCACACCAAGTGGTAGATCATCCTGTCCTACATGTACGCCATCTGCTTTTATTGCCAGGGCTATGTCCACACGGTCATTTATTATTAAAGGCACACTGTAAAAATGGCATACATCCTTCAATCGTAGAGCTTGCTCATAAAAACGCCTCGAATCATTAACCTTGTCTCTATATTGCACGATGTTTACCCCACCTTCTATAGCTTTCTCAACTAATTTCTCCAAAGTAATTTGTTCTTTTTTTACCTCTGCATCAGCCACAAGGTAAAGAAACTTTTCATCCCTATCCAGCATTTGAATGCTATGTTTAGCTATTTTATAATGCTTCAATTACAACCCTTTCCTCCAGTGTATCAGGAGTGAGGTTATATACGCTATCGAACAAAGCAACTTTGAAAGAGGCAGGACCATTTGCACTTTGTGCCGCTATCTCTGCAGCAACACCATAAGCAGCTAAGGCACATGCCGTAGAAACAAGCTTGTCGTCGCCAACAGCGACAAATGCTCCAATAATTGTCGTTGCATTACACCCGCTACCTGTGATTGTCGAAAGCCACTGGTGGCCGTTTTTAACGACATAAGCCTGTTTTCCTTCACTAACAATATCTTCTTTACCTGTAATAGCCGCTATAACCCCAAACTTTTCGGCTGCCGTTTTTGCAGCTAATATAGGATCATCTGCCGATAATGAATCCACGCCTTTAACCTGTCCCCCTGTGCCTGCTAGGACAGAAATCTCTCCTGCATTACCCTTGAGGACACTAATTTTGTAATTATTGAGAAAATTAAGAGCTGTCTCTGTCCTGAGTTTTGTTGCTCCTGCTCCCACAGGATCCAGTACTACAGGTATATCATGTTCGTTCGCAGTCTTTATCGCAAGCTCCATGCTTTTAATCCATTCAGTATCTAATGTTCCTATGTTTACAATTAAGGTCGAAGCCATAGCTGTCATCTCTGGTAGCTCAGAATAAGCATGTGCCATGACAGGAGAAGCTCCTATATGTAGGGCTATATTTGCATTATCATTCATTACAACATAATTAGTAATGTGGTGAAGCAAAGGA
>JALWNS010000502.1 GCA_027083655.1 Bacteroidales bacterium
AAAAAATAGAGAGTTGAGAGGTAACTGTATTTCCTGAGCTTGGGAGTTTAAATCCGCTAATTTCAATAGGTGTGTTGTTAGGGTCACTTGCACTGACTAGCTTATCCATACCTCCGTAAATAGAGATGTTTCTTGGTGACCCCACTAGAGGGTCTTCCGCATAGATAACCACAAGTGTCCATCCACCATAGATTCCTGGGCTGTCTTCACGACCTTCTTCTGTTGGGAGGTTGGCTACAGTAAAGGTATGTTTCCCTTCTGCAAGGTTGGCACTTCTAAGAAGAGAAGTTACATCAGCAATGGCAGAATATGTAATACCATCATTACTAGTCAAAGAGTATACTTTATAAGCAGTTACAACATTATAACTGCCTGAGTCAATTTTCAGTCTAATGTTTTTTACATTTGCATCAGTTAAAGAGACACTGGTTACACCGGTACCTCTTCCTGTCTCATGTGCTATTGGTGTTGCTCCGTTTTCTGTATAATATCGTAGATCTTCTGTATTGGGATCCCAAGCAAAACGTCCTTGCCAAACCATACCAGCCCATAAAATACCATTTCCTCCCTGTTGATCATACGATGCTGGAAGTGTGATATTAGATGATGATGCATTCCATGTACTACTGTCTCCATCGATATCTATGTATTTTGCTACATAGTTATTTGAAGTTGAGTCAGAACTACCGATATTGGTACTATCTAAACATTCAGATTCTGATGAGGCATAGCCACTTCTTAGACTGGTAAGACAAAGTACAGTGTTACCCGAAATAGCGTAGCCACCAATAATATTTCGGGTACTTGGTGGATTTATAAGTTCGAATCCAAGATTTGTATCGTAATCAGTATCTACAGTCACATCAATATAAACAGTAGTTGTAGAGGAATTGCCTGAATCATCAGTAATAGTATATTCAAAGGTTGTTTGACCGGTAAAACCACTTTCTGGTGTGAATGTGAAAGCACCAGTATTAACATCTATAGCATCAATAGTTCCCCTCAAACCAGTATAATTAGTTCCTGTAATAGTATTATTGATACCGAAGTCATTTATCAATAGCCCATCCGTAGCACTTATTATTAGTTGTGTATCGGGTAATGTAGAATAATTGTCAGGATTTGCTGTTGCAATGGGTACAGTATAGGTGAAATCCAAGCTGACCGTAATATCTGTAGTATATCTTCTTTCAAATGCGATGACAATCAATTGACCTGCTGTTACACCAACTTCAGGTGAAGACTTTGTTCCTGAATCATCAGTATCGCTCCACAAGATAGCTCCACATCCATCTTTGATGAAAAGAGAATTATATGTTTTATTTGCAGATGAGTTAACTTGTATTGTTCCGTTTACAGTGGGTGTAAAGTAATAATAGTATGTGGTCGACGGAGGTAAGGTGATATTGGAAAAACTATCTGTAGCCGTAACATTGGTACCATCTAGATTTGGGATAACAGTGCCTGGACAGCTTTCTTCGGGTGGGGTCGTTGTAAAAGTAAAATCTAATTCAACATCAATTGAAGTGGTATATCTTCTTTCAAATGCAACAACAATCTGTTGATTTGCAACAACAGGGATTTCAGATGATGATTTATCTGCACTATCATCTGTATCACTCCATAGAATGGTTCCACATCCATCTATAATATAAAGGGAATTGTATGTTTTATTTGCAGACGAATCAACTTGTATTTTACCAGCTACTGCAGGTGTGAATGTATAATAATACGTAGTATTGGCAGGCAGTGAAGTATCTACGTTTTGTGTAGCATCTGTAGAAGTATTATTGAGATTATTTAGTGTGTCCCCTGGACATGTATCCACAGCTGCATTCAACTGTAAGGGGAGCAGTATAGAGAATATTAATAATGACAAAAAGATGAATGAGTTCTTTTTTTGTGATTTGTGATTCGTGAATGAAAATAAAAAGAATTGAAATATAGGATTCATAATAACACCTTTAATACTCAGTCGTCACTGAGTGTAGTTTTATATGTACATCGAAAGATGATGCAATAAGCGTTATAGGCTTATGTTTGGTAACCCGGCGCTCTTGAAACGCTCAAGACCCGTGGCTTTCCGTCCCAACTTCACAGTTGGTTTGGCATTTCATCATAGTACTTAATATAATAGAATACCACACGTTAGATA
>JALWNS010000503.1 GCA_027083655.1 Bacteroidales bacterium
GTCAATTTCCGTGATGTGGGACTAACTATTAATCAATGCTATGGCCGTGATGTGATGAGAACAGGGGTACTTTTCCGTTCGGCATTGCCAGATCATAATGATGCCCAGAGGGTTAGGGAGATTTTGACTGGGTATAATATTCACACGGTTGTGTCTTTGATAGAAGATGATTTTTGGCAGCAGGCAGGCATTGAGCCTATACAAGTGCCGGGTGTTGACCGCTATTTTATTTCAATTGATTATGTGCCTTTTGATCAGACCCATGAGTTTGTAGGTTCTTTTGATACTTATAAGAACCTGTATTATGGTTTTTTGTCAGGATTCGGGCAGGAGATAGCCCAGGCTATTGTACATATAGCCAATGGGTTGGAGAAAGGCGCAGTTTTGGTACATTGTGGACAGGGCAAGGATCGCACAGGAGTTGTTATAGCTCTAGTGTTGATGGCTCTTGGAATAAAACGTGGGTGCATAATAAAAGACTATCTGGCATCCATGTGGGATGCCAGACAGGAAGCAATAGACTACTTGTTTGAATTAATTGAAGGGCATTATGGCGGAATAGATAAGTATCTGGACGGGACCGGCTTACCTGTTAAAGTAGTTAAAGAACTTAGGTCCCATCTTCTCCTTTAGGCCTGTCTTTGAGAATACCATAAAATAGCAGGTCCAGGAGCACATTCATCCTCTCCTTGAAATAAGCATATTTGCTTTCGATAAAGAATGGTATCTCAAGTCCTTTGATAGCTGAAGCAATACCATAAGCTACAGGATCGAGCTCATCGATTGTAATTCTCACTTCACCGCTCTGAATACCGCGCAAAAGGATGTTTTTCAGTGCCATTATTTCGAACTCGTCATACCGGCGGCGGTATTTGTCTATCACATGATAAACGTCGAGATACTCTTCTTTGACATTATCGTAATAGCGTGCTATACGGTTGGAATAATCCATGCGTTTCATTATATAAGCACGTAGAAGGGATTTTGTGTCTGCCTTGCGGTTGATAACCTGTAGCAGGCCATTTTGTATTTTGTTAGCCTCGTCTTCGATAAGAGCAGCAAAAATGTCTTCCTTGCTTTTGAAGTAATAATAAAGTGTGCTCTTACCTTTATTAAGCGCCTTAGCTATATCCTCCATTGTTGTCTTGGAATAGCCGTAGCGTCTGAATATTTCTTTGGCGGCTTTGATTATTTCCTGGCGAAAACGTTTACCTCTCTGTGTCATTATAGATTACCGTTTATGAAATTTGACCGTTCCTGAAAAATAGTAGATATTAACTTGTTATAATTGTTCTCCCGTTCTGAGACATTAGCATAATAGAGTTTGTAAAGATCTAAAATTTTTTGGATATTTTGAATTATTTTCTTGATATCCTGGTAGTAATAATTGGCTGTTGTTTGCAACTGCGCATCATATAGGAATTTCTGTACACGCTTGAAACCATCTTCTTGCTTAAGGATAATGTATTTTACCTCGTCCGAATAAATTTCTGCATTTTTTGATTTAATGAGTAAATAAACACTTTCGTACCAGCCTGATACAACCATAAACGGCAGAATATTGTATTTATTGTTGCTTTCGAGGTAATTGCATGTCTTCCAGTAAGCTTCGTCGGCTAGCTTTTGTATGCTATCGGCGTTGTCTATGTTGTCTATAAATCTTCTGTATAATTCTTCGGTATATCCAACGTCAATACCTAGATCTTTGGCCAGGTTTTGCGACATCTCAAAATATTGTGATGATAACTGGTTGTGGTTGGTCACTGCACAAAAAGCCAGATCAGTATTTGCAATGCCCAGGACTAAAGCTTTGTGCTTGTCATCTATACATTTGTCGCCTAAATCCAATGGAATGAGAAATTCATCGCTAAACTCTGCATCTTTGAGAAAATACCGGAATAAATCAAGAGGTAATGGTATTTTATATTTGGCATAAACCCTGTTGCGAGAGATTATTGTACTGTCTTCTATGTTGACAATTATTTCTGTGTTGACTGGTTGGGGTTTATTGTTGCATGATAGTGTTATAAATAAGGCTAATATAAAACAGAATTTTCGACACATAATGACTATTTTATTAAAATTTATTTACAAAATTTAAAATTTTTAAATAAAAAACCAAATTCGTTTTGGATTATTATATGCAAATTT
>JALWNS010000504.1 GCA_027083655.1 Bacteroidales bacterium
CCATTATTTATCCTTTATGTTAATTCAAATAATTTTTACTAAAAACCATAATCTACTTTATCAGGTAGATTTTAGTTGATCTAATGTTTGTTGTATAAGTTCTATTGAACAGTTATTTGGAAGTTCAGTACATTCGGAATAAATATATCCTATATCTAAGTTTGCTTGCAGTTTCACTTTCTGGTCTATTAGAAAGTCTTGTAACATACAATTTACTAAATTTTCATTATACCATTTGATTACTTCTATATCCTCTTTAATGTACGCAGTAATACTATCATGTATCGTTGAGTATATAAATATATCCTTTTCTAATCCAGCTTCTTTAATTCTTTTCTTAACCTTGACGATAGCCAACAGTGTCAGAATGGACCAAAATTGCATTGTACTATTACCTAATGTACGGATATCCTTTTCAGGATTTTTAGAGGAGATTCTTGCTCCTAATCCTTGATGTATATACCCTTGAGCTTTAGCTGTAGGAAGAATGTACTTATCTTTATAGTCTCTAGAATCTGGATATAAGTCATTATGAAATCTATCAAATAACTTTTGTCCAACAGATAAAGGTTGTTTTAAGGACTTAGCTATCTTAGGAGGGTATGCTCCATAAGTAATGCCAACGCTTATATTCAACACAGGTCGTTAATCTGTGTCAGCACCATTATGTGCATCTATATATCTCTATATAGGCTTGACTATATCATCACCCTTTTCAGGGTGTTATACGTTTCCAACCACTTGGTTGTACTTCCTTTCGGAATAGTCGATGAGGTTAACCTTTAACCCAAAAATACCCATAAGCAGACTTTGTTCTACCAGCTACAGCATTTGATATAGGACCTGAGCTTTTCTTACCTAAGTATTCTTTAGCTTCTGGCATAGAAGAAAAGGTTCTTAGAATCTGTCCTGTCACTTTATCAATCATGTATAACTGTATCTTTATTCTTTTACGTTCACCTGCTAATTTTGCTCGTTTATTTTTCTGAGATAGAAGTTCTTCTTCAAACTCTTTGAGTTTATCTAAGCGTGCAGCAGCATCTCGTAAATGAATGCTTGTCTGTGTTAATGTATTCTTAACTGTAGGGTCTTTGCTAATATTAGTAATTGACTCTCCTTTTAAGAAATGGTTCAGTAAGAAAGGTTCAAAAAAAGTATCATCATGTATTGCACGAGAAGAGTTTAGTCTTGTATCGTAAGCATGTTGAATATTTTCAGAATCTGTAGCCCATTCAAGATTGGATAAACTATTGTTTAGTTTATTTCCGTCTATATGATTCACAGTTCTTTTACCTTCTGGGTTAGGAATATATTGTAAAGCCAGTAGCCTGTGTAGAGCTACTTTTTTAGGTTTGTTGAACTCTTGAATATCTACATGGTAGTACCCATTAGCTCCTTTCCAAATTGCTTTAATATTTCCTGTTTTTGTGTTAATAACTACACCATTTTTGTTTATTGTATGGTGTTTAAATCCGTTAATTAAGTCTGCCATATAAATCCTTTATGTTTTGGGATATTATACCACGTATTTACTTAGGCAAATCTTAAAAGTTTAACCTGCTGATTGTCTCTATTCTGTCACTTGTTTATCACTTTATTGCTATAGACAGACCTATCGAGAGGTTCCAGCATTTATATAATTTTCGACATACATTACTGTATGAAGACGCTTTTTTCCTAGGCTATTCCCTAGAGCAGTTAACGTAACCTGTTTTGAGCTAGATCGTAGCTTATCAAAGTCTTTGTTCTTCTTACGAAGAGCATTCATCTCTCTATTATACTCAATAGAGTCGTTAAAAGGTTTACCCATAAAAGCTTCCACTTCTGGAGTAAAGTAAAACCCCGTATGGAGACAATGACTATCATAGTTCTCTAATAGAACCTTTTGTTTCATCTTGTCTCTTTGTATCATAGACCCTACATAGCCTTCTAAGTTGGCATAGTCACTTGTAGCTATGACAAACCCTTTAGGAGCCACCACAGCCCTTTTGGTAATACTAGGTTGTGTTACCATTGATATACCCGTACCTGAAGCCTCAGCTTTACCACTTAAACGGTAACTACTTGTGCCAGGGGCCTTAACACTTTGATACACACCACCTTTACCATTATAATTCATTTCATAAGCTGGAATATATTGAC
>JALWNS010000505.1 GCA_027083655.1 Bacteroidales bacterium
AAGAGGGAGATAGCTGCACAACTAGAAAGAAACCTTAAAAGGATCCTACCTCATTATAGAATCAAATGGATCCAGAAAGAAAAAGATATCACCAAGGACGTTGAAATCGCAATTATGGTGCAACGTTCAGTTGACTTATACCGAAGAGAACGGAAGTTGGACCAGCATTTCCCTGCTCTTTTGATTGATGAGATACATATGAATTTCACAAAGAATAGAGTGGAGTTGGCGACTTTTTACAAATACAAATATTTTTATTGATCCACCTGAACAGTGGCTTTATCTGAACGGGATGATATGGCATTGCCTGCTTTGTTTGCCAATAGGGTTGTCAATAGTGGTTTACGACCGACTCCTCCTAGGATATATACAGTCAGCCTACCGCGCACCCCATCAATAGCAGAGGATTGGCACGAGAAGAAACCAGAGCTGTTACGAAGTCCTATTAGGAATATCGGAGTGTTGCAAGTTGTTCATCAGGTTATGCAACGTCCTGATAGGAAGATGGGGATTATGTTTGTGGATACCGTTGATTATGCGAAGGCTATGGCTTGGGCTCTGAATCAGTTGGGGATAGCAGCCGAACCATATATATGAGAAGTCCCTCTTGAAAAAAGAAGAGAAATTCTTATGAGGCTGACAGAGAAAAGAGGCGTGATGGTGGCAACTTATCAGACGGCAGGGGTGGGGTTTGATCATCCGCCATTGAATACCGCTTTTTATAATATGTTTGTTAAATTCGAATGAACAGTGGCTCAAGCTGTCTGAAGGATATTAAGATGAGCAGAAAACCCAGAACTGTGGGATTTCTGGGAACCATCTCTTTATCACCAGAACAAAAATAAATATAATGCATACCTAAAAGAATATGGCAACAGTGTAGAGATAATCAAGCACGACAGTCAACCTAATTGTGCTCTGCAATACAAAATGGGGTTGCAATTAGACGAAGATTGCATAAAATACAAACAATTAGCTGAGCAAATTTATACACAATATCAAAAGGGCAATGAAAATTTATTTTGATTCAATTAAAAAATACGGAGACACACCGTATTTTTTAAATCGTAAAACGGGTTTGGGTTTGCACTTAGCAGGCAAGCCTAAATTTATTGCTGAAAAATTTGTGGAGAAATACTGATTGCAAGAGGGAGCTCAACGCTTTCAGGAGCTCCTTGTTATGTTAGAAGAACTAGTAATGGAGTGAAAATCTCCATTTGTTTTATATAATTACAATCCAGAAAATGATAAAAAGGATGACTAAAAAAGAAAAAGACAGGTATCTCAAAAGGGTTGATATGACAGAGCCACAGCTTGTAGATTGCAAGATGGCCATCTTCATAACGGATTGAGATAAGTTATATTATCTGTCTCATCCTGATATAGTATGAATGGCAAGGAACCTACAAGGCGAAACTGTCGCAATGAGACACGGGGAATACCTTGTAGGGGATTGGGAAGGGTTGTTTGCCGTTTATCCTTATCCATTCTCTCAGTTCGAGAGGGTTAAAAAGGTATCACTATTGTTTTATAACTTTACTGAAAATAAAGAAAATGGAAATTAAAACAGGGCTTTGGAAACAAGTTGCTAAGAATTCTGGGCAAACTTACTTTAGTTGACTAGACAACGAAAGCGGACATAGGGTTACCGCATTTTTGTCTAAGGAAGGCAAGACTGCTGTAAGGTTTATTGTGGAAAATACAGAGACAAAAGAAAAGATAGCAGATATAAAACTATATAGAAACGAGAAAAAAAGTGAAAAGTCTCCATTATATGGTTTTGTTGCTGAAATAAATGCTGGCGAGACAGCGCCTGTAGACGATGGTGAGGAAGTGCCATTCTAGGGTACTTCCTTTACTTTTTAAACGTAAAAAATGAGATTTCATACAAAAGATAAAAAATTAGCACCCGAAGGGCAGGTTTTATCTGAATGAGGGTATGTTGTTATCCCCAATTCTTTGGTATTAGAGAGGAAAAAGGGATTTGAGAATTATCCTATTATTCCTTTTGCCTCTGCCCTTTTGGATTTGAACAATAAAATATTGTTGTATGCCGACAAAGAAAACGTGTACAACTATTTGACTAAAAATATCAAAAAGCAACGATGGGAAGCTTTATGATATCAAATAGGGGATAAGT
>JALWNS010000506.1 GCA_027083655.1 Bacteroidales bacterium
GCCCATGAACAGCTTGATAGCCTGGATATATATATCGACGAGCAGGTGGCGGCAACTGTCGTTCTGGCGTCACAAGGTTATCCGGGTAAGTATGATAAAGGGAAAGTAATCACAGGTCTTGAAAAAATCTCACAATCAATTGTCTTTCATGCTGGAACAAAGATCACAGACAAAGGGATTATTACCAATGGCGGCCGTGTGATGGCTATTACAGCAATGGGAGATAGCCTTTCTGAAGCTTTGGGAAAGGTATACAACGATATTGACAAAATACACTTCAATGGTAAATATTTCAGGAAGGATATAGGCTACGAATTTGTTTGAGATAGCCAAGCAGGTTAGACAGGTATGTGTTTTTTTATAGCGTAATTAAAGACAACAGTTTTTTACAGCTGGGTTATGTTAGCTAATGGCTAATAGATAATGTATTGATGGTTAATAAGTTGGCCTTATAAGTTAGAAAAATAGAAAAATCTTTATCTTTGGGGAGAAACTTCAAATAATGGGGCTATGGAAATAAACAAAATAGAAAAGCTTGACTACAAGAAAAGTGTTGTATATCTTCTTCCCAAATCTCATGATCTCAGGGATTTAGGTTTGTCTGAGACAGAAATTCATTATGCCCGTGAGCGCCTGGGTAATGATAAACATAATCTAACATTTAACAAGTATTTTGGGAAATTTATATTCCTGTCGTTTTTGCCAGATGACACAGATAGAGTAAAGTTGATGGACAAAGCCCGTAAAAATGCAAAGTCTTTAAACACGCGTATTAATGATGAGAAACTTGAAGAAATACAAGTAAAGGCCTTTGGGGTGGAAAAAGATGTGGTGCTAGCTTTTGTGGAAGGTTTAATACTTTCTAATTATCAGTATCTCAAGTATTTTAGTAGTGATGTTGAGAAGAAGCGTAATACCCTTGTTGCTATAGAAGTTGAAGATGAACGTATATCCAAAGAAGAATTAGAAAAACTATTGGATATCAGCCAGGCTGTAAACTATGTCCGTGACCTTGTTAATGAGCCATATCCTGCGTTGAATTCGGAGAATTTGCCGGAACGTATACAGTCCCTGGCACAAGAGGCTGGTTTTGAGCTTGAGGTATTGCGCCGCAAGCAGATAGAATCGTTACGTATGGGTGGTCTGATGGCAGTAAACCGTGGCAGCAAGTACGAGCCGACTTTTTCTATACTCACCTACAAACCCGGGAGCGCTAAAAATGAAAAACCTATAGTGCTCGTAGGTAAAGGTATTGTCTTTGATAGCGGAGGACTTAATCTTAAGCCTACTGGCTATATAGAAGACATGAAGACAGACATGGCAGGTGCAGCCGCAGTTATTGGTACCTTATATGCAGTAGCAAAACTGGGATTGCCTGTCTATGTTATTGGTCTTGTTCCGTCTACAGATAATGCCATTAGCGATCGTTCTTTTGCTCCGGGGGAGGTACTGACTATGCATAGTGGCAAGACAGTAGAGATAAGAAATACAGATGCAGAAGGCCGTCTTATTCTCGCCGATGCCCTGAGTTATGCCAAAAAGTATGATCCAATGTTGGTTATTGACCTGGCAACCCTGACCGGTTCAGCCGCCCGTGCAGTGGGTCCTTATGCTTCGGCTATGTTTGCCAGGACTGATGATGAAATAGCACAAAAGCTTATCCAGACAGGATTTGAAGTATATGAACGTTTAGTTCAGTTCCCTTTGTGGGATGAATATGATGAGATGCTCAAATCAGATATTGCAGATATTAAAAATATTGGAGGAAGCAATGCGGGACTGATAACAGCAGCTAAGTTTCTCGAGCATTTTACTGACTATCCTTGGATACATCTGGATATAGCCCCTAATGCTTATCTTAGTGAGAACAAAGTTTATTTTGGTAAAGGTGCTACAGGTATAGGTGTTAGATTATTGACCCGTTTTCTTGAAAAATTATAAAAATTTTATTCAATTGGCTATCCGCTATTGCGGATAGCCAATTTGTTGATATACAAAGTTTTGGCTTTGTATTGTGCTAAATAATAGCATAACAATTTGTTAGAAAGCATATCTGTTATAAATTTGTTGTGATAAAATTAATTACACATGGAATATACTGCTCAGTCTTTAGCTTCTATTGTTAATGGAGAAATAAA
>JALWNS010000507.1 GCA_027083655.1 Bacteroidales bacterium
CTTCTTCGTGTTATGGATGAGTTTAACAATGATACGAATATTGATGGGTTTATTGTACAGCTGCCTTTGCCTGGGCATCTTGATGAGCAGGTGGTAATAGAGCATATCAGGCCAGATAAAGATGTAGATGGCTTCCATCCTATGAACCTTGGCCGTACTCTGCTTGGGCTTCCTGCTTTTAACCCAGCTACGCCAAAAGGTATAGTGGAGATGCTACGGCGTTATCAGATTGACACCGAAGGCAAGCATGTTGTTATTGTCGGACGTAGTAATATTGTGGGTAAGCCTTTGGCAGCCATGCTGGTGCAGAAACAGAGAGGTGCTAATGCTACTGTGACTGTATGCCATAGTCGTACAGGTAATTTGCATGAGATAACCCGCCAGGCTGATATTTTGATAGCGGCGATAGGCCGCGCCCGTTTTATAACGGCCGATATGGTCAAGGAAGGTGCAGTTGTAGTGGATGTGGGGATAAACTCAGTACCTGATGCTAGCCGCAAGTCAGGATACCGTCTTGTGGGAGACGTGGATTTTGAGTCTGTTAGTAAGAAAGCATCGTGGATTTCGCCAGTGCCAGGTGGTGTGGGGCAGATGACTGTTGTTGCTTTGTTAGAGAATACTTTGTTGTCATATAAAAAACAGATTTACAAGTGATGGTAGAAGATACATTGGTTGAAATAATAAACGAGGAGCGCAAAAATTTGCGTCTTTACTATTTCTGGCAGCTGTTGTGGGGTAGTGTTTTTCTTGTATTGGTTTTTGCGAGCTCTATATTCTTTGGTTTGCATAGCAAGAGCTTCTGGATATACATTATTATTCCGTTGTTGGTCGTAGGTGGTTTCTGGGCTTTTGTGCAGTCGACCCGGGATAGTGTGAATGTCAAATTTAGGCAGCGCGTCCTAAAGGTTCTGGTAGATCGTCATTTTTCTGATTTTCGTTTTTATCCTGTGTATAATCTCAAGAAGCAGGATTTTGAGGCATCTATGTTGGTAAAGGATGTTTACCGGCTTTATTCCCGCAATGCCCTTAGCGGAGAGGTTGAAGATATGCCTATGACTATGTGCTATGTGAGGATTGACAAGAACACAGACCGTGGAGTAATAACGGCTTATTCGGGTATCTATGTGTGGGTTAATCTGGATTTTAGCCTTCCGGAATTTGGTATTTATCCAGCACAGGATGATGTGAACTTTGTTGAACAGGCAAAAGGTCTGCAACACTTAAAAACTAAGCTTGGGGATGAATTTCAAGTTTTGGGCCAGGATGCGGATTTAACAGAGATTATAGACCGGATTGGTCCTGATGTGTTGAAATATTCGCATATCTGTAGTGATCCATCGAATTTTTATCTAACAACGTTTAATCGCCGTCTCAGTCTTGCTTTCATGAATGGCAAAGATCTGATTGATTTACCTCTCTCTGATCCAATTAGCGTAGATCAAGTAGAAGAACAGATAAAAAAGCTGGAGCAATGCCTGGATTTTGTGCATAAGTTGGTTATGAATCTAAAGGGGCTAGAGTAAGCTATTCAGTTGTTTTATCCAATGTGACGATACGGTTAATTTTTTTGTGGAATACTGCTACTACACCGAAGTGCGGGTAAAGCTCAATAGGCAGGGTTTCTTTTGTTTCTACTTCATTATCAATTCTTTGGCCTTCTGTATTCTCCACCCAAGAATTTTGTTTTTCAATAATAAGAGCAAAGTGGTCTCCCCGGAAAATGCCGCTTCCTTCCCATGTCTCGCCCATTCGACCAAATTTGCCCACTGTTGTCATTGTGAACACAAATCTAAGCCGCTTGTCTTTATCTTTGATTAAATTCAAAAAAAATTCATTACCAAAGCCAGAAGCCTGGTCTATTTCTTTTTTCTCGTAATTTCCAGTTATTTGGTCAATTATTTCCTCAGACATGGATTATTGTTTTTGGTTAATGAAGTAATAAAGGGCCATTTCATAAGACACCAGGCCAAAGCCAGTGATCGAGCCCACGCATGCAGGAGCTATGACAGATTGCCGGCGAAATTGCTCACGTGCATGGATATTTGAGATATGTACCTCAACTACCGGTATTTCTATTGCCTTAATAGCGTCATGCAGGGCCAGGGAATAATGTGTGTAAGCACCTGCATTGAGTATAATGCCGTCAATACCTTCGTTCATTGCCGCATGCATACGGTCGATCAGAGAACCTTCGCTGTTTGATTGATAAAAAAGTATATGTATATCTGTGAATTTTTCCCTAAGACGTTCTAAAAAAGTTTCAAAATACTCTTTGCCATAGATGTGTGGCTCTCTTTTACCCAATAAATTTAAATTCGGCCCGTTAATAATTAAGATTTTCATGGAAAAATAATTTAAAAATTTGTTTTGTCCCAAACACAAAGTCTATTTTTTTACTAAATGCCATTATTAATCCATCAATATACATTGCAAAGAGGGTTAGATTAACGATCCAGAGGATAGGGTCAAGAACTGGAAAGTATCTTTCTATCACAAAATCAATGGCAATCAAGACCAGGGATAGAAGATGTAAAATGAAGCTTTGTCTAAGATGAAATTTGTTAAAAAATCCCGGCTTCCTGTGGTACATAAATAGTGCTATAAACCAACCGGGTATCCAGAAATATGCAAAAATAGAGGCTAGTATTTTATCATTATTCTTATCTTGCATTTTTTGTAAAGAATTAAATTATCCGTATTTTTTGATTTAAAATTAGCGAAAATTTTAAACTTTTAAAATATGCTTAAACGTCTAATATTCATAGTATTTTTCCTTTTACCAGTTTTATTGGTTAATGCACAAATAATTTACGAGGAAGGGACGCCACTAGGATTAACTTCCAAGCTGGACCTTAAAAACTTGCCCCGTATAGAGATAGAAAGTTTTAATCCATCCGAATTGCAACCAAAGGCCAAATGTCCTGGATGTAAGGTAATGCCCATTGGTAAAGTTTTCCGGTATGAAGTGGATTTTAAAAAAACAGCCATGATGGAGTAGAAGGGCAATGAGCGGATCTGGTATTTGTTGTTGTCAAGTCCTGTAGGCAAAGCTATAAGTATAACATTTAGCCAATTACACATGCCTCGTGGGGCAAAAATGTATATATATGCATCAGATGGTAGTTTTAGCTTTGGACCAATAACCTATCGTAATAATAAGGCAAATGGTATGTTGCCCACACGTTATTTTCCCTCTCAGGAGTTAATAATAGAGTATCATGAGCCAATAAATGCACAGGCTAATGATTTTTTGATTAAAGATATTGTTGTTTATACCAAGCTTTTAGGAGAATCGCAGGCATGCGAGGTCAATATTAATTGTCCAGAAGGTTCGCAGTGGCAGACAGAGAAACAGTCAGTAGCAAAGATTGTTTTTACTTCAGGACTAAGCCAATATTTGTGTACAGGAGCTCTTGTGGCTAATACGGCAATGAACCGTGAGCCTTATTTTCTCACGGCTAATCATTGTATAAGCAGTGATAATGAGGCTGAGAGTGCAGTGTTTTATTTTAATTATGAGTCTACAGATTGTGAAGGTCTAAATATCCTTCAGGGAGAGACTGTTTCTGGATCGGCGCTAATTGCTACGGGCCAAGATGGTACGCAGGATCATTTAGATTTTACCCTTCTACGTCTGAGTGCTACACCTCCTTATAGTTATAATCCATATTTTGCAGGTTGGTCCCGTATTTCAGACCCACAGGCAATAGATAGTTCCATTTGCATTCACCATCCTGCAGGAGATATTAAGAAGATTTCGAAAGACCTGGATAATCCTGGAATAGGAACCTTTACTGGATATGATGCTAATACACACTGGCAAATTTATGCATGGGATCTGGGAACAACAGAAGGAGGTTCATCGGGTTCTCCGTTATTTGACCAGAACAGGAGAATAATAGGAGATTTAACGGGAGGTGAGGCTAGTTGCGATAATAATGTAAATGACTATTATGCCCAGTTTTACCAAAGCTGGGACAAATATCCGGATAGCATAATGCAGCTGAGGTATTGGTTGGATCCGTTGAACCAAAATCCTGCTTATTTTGATGGATATGATCCTTATGTGAATTATGTCTATGTGCCACCAGTAGATCAGATTTATGCTTATGCCTCACGCAATGGTGTCAAGATCCACTGGTTGCCTCCTGATTATGCTGGAGATTCTCTGTTGTATGATGATTTTGAGCTTTATCGTGAGTTTTCACTGTCTTTCCCAGAGTGGACACAGATTGACCGGGATAAAGGTGTGACCTGGGGTATAGAAGGCGTGCAGTTTGATAATGAGAACTATATTGGATCGTTCATAGTGTTTAATTCACAGAAAACAGAACCTCCTAATCCTACTGGTTGGAGCGCCCATACTGGCGAACAGATGTTAGTTTGCTTTAGCTCACAGCCACCAGACAATCCTAATGATGATTGGTTGATTTCACCGAAATTTACTTGCACTGCAACGCACAAATTTGCTTTTTATGCCAGAAGTGTGACAGATAGTTTTGGCCTTGAGAGGATACGGGTTCTGGTATCTGAGGGATCATCTGATCCTGCAGATTTTGTACCTATCTCCGCAGAGCCTTATGAGGAGGTGCCAGTGCAGTGGACACGTTTTGTTTACGACCTTAGCCAATATGCAGGTAAGCAAATTTATGTAGCCATTAATGTGGTCTCGGATAATTCTTTTGCCCTTTTGCTTGATGATATTTCTATTACCAATATACCAGAAGAGGCATTAAAGCAGGATATACAGGTAAGTAAAACAACTTATGGACGTGGGCAGGCAATGATGGCAAAAGCATCTTTGCCACAATATAAAGCCCCTGTTTTATTAGGTTATAAAGTTTTTCGTAATTACAAGCAGATAGCTACAGTAGACAGTACAACCTTATATTATGTCGACCAGGCAAGTTTACCCGCAAAATATTATGTTGTAGCGACTTATGTCGAAGGTGATGCAGCACCATCTCCTCTACTTGAGGTAAAGAATTATTCTGATAGCTTATCGGCGTATGACCGTGATAATGCTGTGCAGATTATGCCCAATCCTGTGACAAATGGAACATTTCGTGTTGTGCTTAACCACCCGGTGGATCAAGGGAAACTGAGTATGTACAATATTTATGGACAACGTGTATTTAGCATGGATTTTAATAACACAAAGGAAAAAGAGTTTTATTTACCGTCCTTACAATCAGGTGTTTATATAATGGAACTTGATGTGCAGAACGAGAGTTATAAAACATTGTTCATTGTTTTGTAATTAAACAATAAATATTTAAACTTAAACCAGAAAAACGTTAAACACAAGAGATATGACCGAAGAATTATTGAAACTAGAACCCAGGCAAGTCTGGAAATTTTTTGCAGATTTAACACAAATACCACGTCCTTCTAAAAAGGAACGAGGAGCAGTAGAATATGTCATACAGTTTGCAAAGGACCGAGGTCTAGAATACATTGTTGACGAGGTTGGCAATGTTATTATCCGCAAGCCTGCCACACCAGGTATGGAGAACAAGAAAGGTGTAATCCTCCAGGGCCATCTGGATATGGTGCCCCAGAAGAATAGTGATAAGGAATTTGACTTTGAAAAAGATCCTATCCAGGCATATGTAGATGGTGAATGGGTTACTGCTGATGGGACAACACTTGGTGCAGATAATGGTATAGGCGTTGCGCTAGCACTGGCTTTATTAGATTCAAAGGATATTCCACATCCACCATTAGAAGCTCTCTTTACTATAGACGAAGAGACAGGTATGACAGGTGCTTTTAACCTCAAACCCGGAGTGCTCAAAGGCGACATACTTATTAACCTGGACTCTGAGGAAGAAGGCGAGATATATGTAGGCTGTGCCGGCGGTCTGAATGCCAACATACAGTTCCGTTATGAAAGAATGGGAGTGAGCGATGAGACAGTAGCTTATAACCTGAGCCTCACAGGGTTGAAAGGAGGACATTCTGGTATAGATATTATCCTTTACCGTGCTAATGCTGCTAAGCTTCTTTTCCGGTTCCTATACTTTGCACAGAAAGAGTTTGGTATCCAGCTTTCGGGTTTTGCCGCTGGTAATATGCGTAATGCTATACCACGCGAAGCTCAGGCCACTATCGTTGTTCTTAAAGACAAGGCCCAGGAATTTGAAAAGGCGGTTACTGAGTACAACCAGATTTTCCAGAGCGAATACAAAGAAACAGATCCTGACCTGGTATTTGAAGCAGAACCAACAAATCTGCCTGAGTTCGTCATTGATCCAATAACCCAGGATAACCTTATTAAAGCCGTTCAGGGTACGCCCAATGGTGTGATCCGTATGAGCCAGGCTATGGAGGGATTGGTAGAGACTTCTACCAACCTGTCTATTGTCCGTCTGGCAGATGAAAAATTCATCGAAGTACAGGCTCTCATACGTAGCTCTGTTGAGACAGCTAAAAAAGATGTAGCCGATATGTTTGAGGCTATTTACAAATTAGCAAATGCATACAAGATTTGGTTTGATGGCGATTATCCAGGCTGGAAACCAAATATGGATTCTGCTATACTCAAAATCATGCAAGAGGTGTATAAGAACATGTTTGGTAAAGAGCCAAAAGTTATGGCCATACATGCAGGCTTGGAAACAGGTATTCTGGGTGCTAAGTATCCAAACTGGGATATGGTGTCCATTGGTCCTACAATTAAGTACCCTCATTCACCAGATGAGAAAGTACACATCGGATCTGTGCAGAAAGTTTGGGAGTTCTTGCAGGAAGTACTCAAGAATATTCCGGAAAAATAAGACAATTTGCAGAAAATCAACATTTTTCAACTGCGGAGCTCGCCCGAGCTCCGCAGTTTTTGTGTAATTTTATTATCAAAATACTTAGAAATTAATGGCTTCTGTAGCTTGTTTTTAATCAGACTTTATAATTGTTATCTTTGTCCATGAAAAATACACACCAGAGGGATGACTTTGACATACGACCAAATAATTAACCAGATTGAAAAGGGACAATTTGCACAGATATACTTCTTGATGGGCGAAGAGCCTTATTTTATTGACTCGATAACTTCACTTATAGCAGAAAAAGCATTGCCAGAGGCCCAGAAGGCTTTTAACCAGGTTATTGTTTATGGAAAAGACACAACCGTACGCGATATAATACACACAGCTAAGCGCTATCCCATGATGGCAGAGCGTATGGTGGTCATAGTCAAGGAAGCACAGGATTTGCGTAAGATTGATGAATTGTTGCATTATGTACGCAAACCACAACCTACCACAGTGCTGGTTATTAATTATAAATACAAGAGCCTTGACAAACGTACTTCATTTTATAAGCTCCTAAGGGACAGTCAAGATGCAATTGTTTTCGAGGCCAAACGGCTGTATGAGAATAAGATACCACAGTGGATAAGTTCATACTTGGGACAGAAAAAAATGACTATAGATTTTGTGGCAGCCCAGATGCTTGTCGAAGACCTGGGTACAGACCTCTCTAAAATAGCTAATGAGCTGGACAAACTAGCAGTCCTTCTACCTCAAGGCACCAAGATAACACCGGAAATAATCGAGAAAAATGTAGGCATAAGTAAAGATTATAATAATTTTGAGTTACAGCGTGCCCTGGGTATGCGCGATTTTAACCGTGTGTTCCAGATAGTGGACTATTTTGCCGATAACCAGAAAAAGCACCCCCTCCAGGCTATTATCTCGTCGCTTTACTTCTACTTTGTCAAGGTGATGAAGGTGCATTTTGCCCCAAGGAAGGACAAGAATAGTCTTGCTAATTTGTTGGGAGTTCATCCTTTCTTTGTGCAGGAATACCACACTGCTGCAAATAATTACCCACCAAAGAAAATAACTCAGATAATAAAGATTTTACGTGAATATGACCTTCGAAGCAAGGGTGTGGACAATGCTTCTACACCTGCAGGAGAGCTACTCAAGGAGATGATTTTCAAGATTTTGTATGTGAAATAAATGGTGCAGACCCTTTCCCTGTGCTGGTTTAGAGTTGTTGGCATTGGCAACAGGGATTATACTTCCCATCTACCTTGCTAGCGTTCTAATTGCACCTTGTAAGTTAAAGATTTTGGTAAATGCTATACCAGATTTTATTTGTTTACTGCCTTTTTTGCAAGGTTGGATGGTACGATTTTTCGCAAATTTTAATTTCATGTTTTAGTGTGTTTTTATTTTCTTTGTAAACCATTTTGCACAAAGCAAGTTTTTGAAAAACAGATAGAAGTAATGGCAAACAAGTTATTAGCAATAGTCGGACGGCCTAATGTGGGCAAATCCACACTTTTCAACCGTTTAACACACACACGTTCGGCAATAGTGGACGAGGTAAGTGGAGTGACACGTGACCGTCACTATGGAACGTGCCATTGGGAGGATTATAAATGCAGTGTCGTCGATACAGGAGGTTATGTTCATGGGTCGGATGATGTTTTTGAAGCTGAGATACGCAAACAAGTGCAATTTGCTATAGAAGAAGCAGATTTAATTTTGTTTGTTGTAGATGTGACGACAGGTATAACAGATCTGGACCTGGAGATTGCGCGTATGCTACACCGCCAGCAGAAACCAGTTATTCTTGTTGTTAACAAGGTAGATAATGATAAACGCCGCAATGATGCCTACGAATTTTACGGGCTGGATTTTGATGATATGTTTATGATCTCGGCTGTCAATGATGTAGGTGTTTATGATATGATGGAACGGGTGTTTGAGATTCTGGGTGAGCAACCAGTTGAAGAAGAAGAGGAGGCATTGCCACGTTTTGCTGTTGTGGGACGGCCAAACGTAGGTAAATCATCGTTTATTAATGCTTTAATAGGGGAAGACCGTCATATAGTAACCCCCATAGCAGGGACAACGCGCGATTCTATTGACACTGTGTACAACAAGTATGGGATGAAGTTTATCTTGGTAGATACTGCAGGTATGCGCCGTAAGAGCCAGGTCAAGGATGACGTGGAGTTTTATTCTGTTATGCGCACTATACACACTATTGAGAGGGCAGATGTTGTTTTTCTTATGATTGACGCCACAGAAGGCAACATTACCTCGCAGGATTTAAATATTTTCAGATTAATACAGAAAAACCGCAAAGGTATAGTCCTTTTGGTCAATAAATGGGACCTTATAAAAAAAGATACCAATACGCATAACCAATTCCGTAAGAATATACATGAACGTATTGCACCGTTTACAGATTTACCCATATTGTTTATTTCTGCTTTACAAAAACAACGAATTTATAATGCATTGCAGACAGCTCTTAAAGTATATGAGAATAGAAAACGCCGCCTGAAAACTTCTGAGTTAAATGAGATACTCTTACCTATTATTGAGCAGACACCTCCACCAGCACATCATGGTAAGTAT
>JALWNS010000508.1 GCA_027083655.1 Bacteroidales bacterium
TATCACAAATCATAAAGATTTGTGATATGCGGCCTTCTATTGCAAAATTCTTGCTCATAGTTGTTTTCTTTCCGTTATTCTTAACCTCCTGTGAGCAATTTTACCTTGATCCGGCTTCTTATATCACTTTCAATGTGTCCTTTTCCAGTTCTGGCCCTTTGTCCCCAGATTCGGTTTTTAGAGCACGTTGTTTAATGATGGGGAGGAATGGGGCAAAGATTGGAAAGGTTGTCTTCTATGTAGAGATAAATGGCCAGTACTATGCAATAGCAGAGGATGCGGAAGGTAGCAGAGATTATTATATGGATGTTAGCATCATCCCTTCAAAGGTTTTCCCAAAATATGATGGTCAAGCAGTAAACATGAAGGTAGTGTTTACTGCCCTGGATCTATCGTCTGATATAAATTTTCATTCTGATTCCTATTCTATAAGTCTAAAACCTGATTCACTATGAGGCGTGCGGTTTTTATTTTCCTGTTATTTTTTCTGGGTAATTCCGGCCTCGGGGCTTCAGTTTCTAGCAACCTGGTAAGATGGTTGGCGGCCTTTGATTCTATAGTTTTTTCACCCATGTATGAAATAAATGTGATGCCTTTGGCTCTTGCCGATTTTTATAAGCCTCATGTTAGGGCTGGATTTGGTTATTCTTATGGTAAAACTGGCTTCTTAACAGAGATAGGACTGGGGTCTAATATCTTCAAAAAGGACGAGGAATATGGATTCTGGGAAGTTCGTTTGCAGTACCGCTATCTGATGCCCGAAGGGAAAAAATCAGTTTTTTACCTGGCTACGGAAGTATTTATTAACCAAGCTTTGTATGTGTATGATGGCGGATTTGTTTATGGTGATTACGAGATTAGGGCAGACAATATACACAAGTCTAAACTTAAGTACGGGTTTAACATTATTTATGGTAATAAGGCTTTGACGTTCAAGCGGGTGTCTTTTGATACTTATATAGGAGTGGGCTATTCCTTGCTTAGAATAAAAATCCTTAGTTATGCCAATGCCCGTACTTATGAGTGGACAACTAGAGAATATATTGCAGAGAGGGGAGCCGGACTCTATGGAAGCCCAAATTTTGTTTTTGGCTTCAGAATCAATTATTTACTTGCTCCGGGACAATACAGCAATTATTATAGTCCTTAATGCTATAGTGTGACATAAACCCAAATTCACAGTTTATGAAAAAGTTTACAATACTTATTCTGCTAAGCTTTTTCGCCGTTGTATCATACTCCCAGGATGGTAGGTTTTACGGTAACACTGTTTTGGGCCTGAGCTTCACACCTACCTTTTTTCAGGTCAATATCCGCATCTGCGTATAGGTTTTGCTGTTGAAGGTGTGAGTATTGGTCTGGAAGTGGAGTATGGATTTGCTAATGATTTTTTGTAATGCGCAGGGATGAATATAAGTTCCACGGATATAGTGGTACAATCAGACTTTATCCTTTTGGGATGATAAGGGGGAAGGTCATAGAACCTTATATGGGGTTTGAAGCAAGTTTTTATAAGTCAGCAAAGCGCTACGATGGGAGGTTTATCTCAGGTGTATATGTTATTACTGCGACGGATATCATGGAGCAAGACATGGAGTTGGGAACCAGTTTTATTTTTGGGGTTAAATTAAATACCTCAAGCCTGCTAAACATTGATATATTCGCCGGAGCAGGTGTTGGTATGGGTGATATTGAGATGAAAGATTATAATCTGGTGCAGAGGGTTTTGATAACAGAGGCGGATATGAATTATTTTCGTGGTAAAAGCGAGGGGGTATACATGAGGTTAAAGCCTGTTGTGGGACTAAGGTTGCAAATTATCAAAGTCTGATGTTCAAGGGCCTTCTTCTATTCTGTGAGCTAACCCCCAGGAGCTATAACGCTCCTGGGGTTAGTATTACTCATTGACCTTTTTTAGCTTAAGTTCATCAAAGAGAAAATCGTAATTTGGCACGGTTAGCCGTAGCTCGGAAATATTGCCGTCTTCATCCTGTACAAAATGGGCAAGTCCCCATTGCGTTGGAATAGCCATGAGAGGATTTGTGAAACGTATCTGAAAAGTGTTGTAATGCCAATGGCTAAGGCTAGCATTAAGGTAAGGAGCAGGTACAAAGTTTAGAAATAGCTG
>JALWNS010000509.1 GCA_027083655.1 Bacteroidales bacterium
GGCCTTGCCATTGCCAAAATACTTTTCAATAAAATATTTTACAGGTATTAATGAAGAAAAATAGCCTATAATAGAAACTATCACAATTGTAAGGGCAACATCTGTAGCTTTTAATACCACGGGATAAGGCAGATACATCAAACTAGTAGTAGAAGGAAATTTCAACAAACCAAAATACTTCTGAGCCAGAACAAGGGCAACACCAAATAATATACCCATCACAATACCAAGTGAATTTATTATAAGTCCCTGGTTTATAAAAATCTTTTTCAAAGTACTACTATCTGCACCAAGAAAATTAAGTATCTCAATATCATCGCGTTTGTCAATAATTAACATCGAAATAGTAGCTATCACATTAAATGAAGCAATGATAATAATGAATGTCAATATCATAATAATAGCCAGGCGCTCCGAACGGACTATCTTGTAAAACATTTGTTGCTGTTCAAACCTGTTCTTAACCAAAAACTCACCACCTAATCTTTGCTGCAATGCCTTCTCTACAGACTGTACATTAGCATCTTGTGAAAGCTTTATCTCACAAGCCGTCGCTGTGTAACGGTCTAGATTCAACGTATTCTGCAAAAAGTCCAGTGGCACAAAAATGTATTTATCATCAAACTCCTTGTGCACAGCAAATATACCTGCAGGGAAAATATGAGTACGCACAAACATCTGGGATATATCAAAACTAATCTTAGACTTTGGCCGCGGCAACCATAACTTCAGCGATCCCATAAAATTTAATTGCACACCAAGGTTATATGCTATTCCTGATCCCACCACTGCCATTGGACGGGATTTATAATAAAGCAAAAACTCGCCATAAGTTACCATTGTATCAAGGCCTGTGACTTTAACAAAGTTCTCATCCACACCCTTGACATAACCAATGTATTGCTTATCTTCATATTCTATCAAAGCATTATCAGTCATCACAAAACTCCATGCCCTAATGCCCTCCACACTGTCCAATACACGTGCTACATCACGGCTATCAAAATACTTTCCTTCTGTTGACACTATTTTCAGGTCAGGATTAAAAGCATTGAGCATGGACCGGGCCATATCCTCAAAGCCATTAAAAATAGATAACACTATAATCAATGCCGCCGAACCAAAAGCTATACCTATCAATGCTATAGCAGAGATAAGGTTAATAACATTTGTCGATTTGCGCGAAAAAAAATAACGGCGTGCTATGTACAACGGAAACCTCATTTCCTGGCTATTACCAAAAGAGAACCACCTTTAGGATTATGCACAATCGTATCCAGGTAATTAAGCACTAATGCAACAGGCATAGTCAACAGGTAATAAAACGGCAATACTGCGAAAAACAAGAAGCTCTTGTTGAGCATAATTATCGGATATTTCATTGTTAGCTTCCATGCAAAGCCGCCATAAGCACCATACATAAACTTGACTTTGACATCCGAAAACCCTGCTTCCTTGAGCATCTGGCTCAAAGCATCAGGATCGTAGCCATCCCGCACATGCTCATCAACAAATGACGAGACATCCCCTTCTTTATCCTCATGATCACCATGATCATGGTCATGATCACCATATAACGAAGGAGTTGACAAAATCAATGTACCACCCGGACGCAGGGAATGATAAAAATTCTGTATCACACGCCTGTCAGCCTCGATATGCTCAATAACCTCGATATTGAGAATCAAATCATAACACTGTTCGCATACATACTCCTCAAGCCGGCCTGTCTGAAATTTGACCCTCTGCCCCAATCCAATGTTACTAAAAAAACGGTTATTGTTATCTACCTGTGCCTGGTTAACATCTACTCCTGTTATCTGACACTGGGGACATTTACGGGCCAGATAATATGAATGCTGTCCCAATCCACTTCCTGCGTCTAATACTTTTGGACTTTCAGGAGCCTGCTCGGCCCATTTTTTTATCTCCCTGTGTATATGCCACGTACGTAATAAAAGAATATCTATCATGCGATAAAAGATTTTTCGCAGCCAAGGCCTGCGAAAAATCTTGTTCAAGAAATCTTTTATTGGCTCGTATTTCATTCCCATCACTTAGACTTTTTAGATGACCTGGATTTGGATTGTTTTTCTTTCTTGGCTTGTTCCTGCTCCTCTGCTATTCGTATAGCTTCCTCGGCAGTGAGTTTTTCGATATCAATCTTGCCTGGCAGGTTGTAATACTTGTTGTTGTAATAAACCTGCAAATATTTACCACGTGCAGCACGTACTATCTTGACATCTGGATTATCCTCAAATTCCTTAACTGTACGTTTCTTTAATTTCTCGATGTGTTCTTCAATGACCTTTATAGCGTCCTCCTCTGTTATAGTCAACACATTGTATTTCAACGGAATAGAATAAAACTTATCCTGATAAAGCAGATAAGGTCCATATTTACCAATACCTAATGTTACCGGATGGCCATTGTATTGGCCTATTTGCTTTGGTAATTTACGCAGCTCCAGAGCCTGCTCCAGTGTTATCTGATTGATATTTATATTCTTAGGCAAATTAACAAAATGTGGCTTAGCCTCTCCTTTCTCATATTTACCGAATTGTATTACAGGACCATATTTTGTCCAACGGGTATAAACAGGAGTACCATCTGTGTCGTACCCCAGGAGTGTACCATTCGGGTCTTTGTATAGAAGCTCTAATGCCTGTTCCAGGGTAATATCATCAATATGAATGTGTTTTGGTATACTAGCAAATTTCAGGGGTTCTTTATCACCGAAATCTCCTAACTGTATCACAGGTCCATATTTAGCAATCTTGGCATAAACGTTACGGCCTGTCTCCGGGTCCTGGCCGAGCAATTTTTCTTTTTTCTCACGTGTTGCACTCTTTTCTGTCTCCTGCACTATCTCGTGGAAAGATTTATAAAACTGGTCAATAACTTTGGTCCATTCTGCCTTGCCCGCAGCAATACGGTCAAAATCTTGCTCCACATTGGCAGTGAAACTATAATCTATGATCTGTGGAAAATGTTTCTTCAGAAAATCTGTCACTATCATGCCTATGTCTGTCGGAATGAGCTTATTTTTCTCTGCACCATATTTTTCTTTCTTAACTTCTTCTTTGATTTTGTTCTTTTCGAGGGTTATAACTTCTACATCACGCTCTCTTGCCGGAATGCTCCGCTTTATAACATAGCCCCTCTTCTGGATTGTATCTATTGTTGGGGCATATGTAGATGGACGGCCAATGCCTAATTCTTCAAGCTTTCTTACCAAACTTGCTTCATTGTAGCGGGCTGGTGGATTAGAAAATTTTTGAACCGCCTTAGCTTCTAAAAGTTTCAGCTCCTGGCCAAGATTGAGAGGTGGCAATGTCTTTTCCTCTTCTGCTTCCTCTTCGACATCTATATCCTGGTACTGGTAAATCTTGAGATAACCATCGAATTTGAGCACTTTGGAGCTTGCTACAAAGCTATATTTGTCATCCTCAGTACCTATGGTTATTGTGGTCTTGTCATAGACAGCTGCAGGCATCTGCGAAGCCAGGGTACGGTTGAATATCAATTCATAAAGACGCTGTTCGTCCTTGTTTGTACTCACTACACGTTCCATACTCGTAGGACGTATAGCCTCATGGGCTTCTTGTGCTCCTTTGATCTTGGTCTTATACTGGCGTGGCTTGGAATATTTATCCCCGAACTGGTCAACAATATACTGGCGAATCATCTCAATGGCTTCATCAGCTAGGTTGGTGGAGTCTGTTCTCATGTATGTAATCTTTCCTTCCTCGTAAAGTTTCTGTGCTATTCTCATTGTCTTGGTTACGGTAAAGCCAAACTTACGGCTGGCTTCCTGCTGCAAGCTAGAAGTGGTGAAAGGAGGCGCTGGATTTTTCTTAGCAGGCTTAGTCTCTATGTTCTTGACAGTAAACCCACCGTCTTTTATCTGCCTGAGGATCTCCAGGGCTTGTTCCTTTGTCTTAATTTTTTCTGGATAATCGGCCGAAAGTTGGTAAGCCTTGCCATCCTCTGCAATGAATTCAAAAACAGCACTAATCTTATACCATGTATCAGGTTTAAAGCTCTTTATTTCCTCCTCCCTCTCCACAATTAGCCGTACTGCTACTGACTGCACGCGACCTGCCGATAGCTTGTTCTGCACTTTTTTCCACAAAAGTTCGGACAACTCAAAACCAACCAGACGGTCAAGAATGCGGCGAGCTTGCTGTGCGTTCACCAGATTGTAATCTATCCAGCGCGGATTTTTTATAGCATTTTGGATAGCTTTCTTTGTAATCTCATGAAAAACAATACGCCTTGCTTTTTGCTCGTTAAGTCCCAATACCTCGGCCAGATGCCAGGCTATAGCTTCACCTTCGCGGTCTTCATCTGATGCCAACCATACAACCTCTGCTTGCTTAACTGCTTCCTTTAATTGTTGTATTATTTTCTTTTTATCTGGCTCTATAACATATGTTGGTTTATAATTATTCTCTACATCGACTCCCAAATTTTTTGTGGTTAGGTCTCGAATATGTCCATAACTCGGCTTAACTTCAAAATCTTTCCCAAGATATTTTTTTATTGTCTTTGCCTTCGCAGGTGACTCTACGATTACTAAATTTTTTGCCATCAGTCAATTTGATTTAATTTGCTGGCAAAAATACACTTTTGCCAGCAAAATTTCTGTAATATAAAATTTTTTTTGACAATCAATCTCCAAGATAAGCACCTATTACAAAACCATCTTTGAAATTATAAAACTTCAGGTATTTAAACCGCTCCCTTATATATTGCTCACTTGGATAAATTGAATCTGTTGGATCTTTCAAGTAAACAAGTATTGCATAATTTACTATTATCTCCTGCTTTACTTTCTGTAGTTGCAATTCTAATTTTTCATTTCTCTCATAACTAGGTAAAATAAACTGTACAGGCAAATGATAATAAGTGTATGATGGATCCAACAAGTATTTGAGGATATATACTTTATTGCTATATATCTTAAAATCAGGATTATAATAAATCGGTATAATCTGTTCTTTCAATGCTTTAAATGTGGGTGAATTAATATAAGGAGATGAAAATAAAACTCCCTCATCTGTCTCTGTATCAAAACTATTAGCCAAATATTCTTTTAAAAAATCTGTCTGTGGAAAAACTTTCTGCGAAGGATCATTAAAATGTAGCCACATAGCTTTACGAGCCTCTACATCTAGCTTATAACGAAACATACGGGTATAAAAATCCTTGGTTGGATAACAAATTGTATCCTTTAGTGTACATTTATGGGGCTCCCATACAACAGAAACTTTAATACTTGTATCCCCCTCTAAAAAAGACTTTAACAAATAAACTTTGTTTGTATAAACCCTATATACCAAACTATCCGATCTTAGCCGGGCCTTTAGGCTGTCAACAATAGCAGGAATCTTATAATACTTTGACCTTATTAACACGCCCTGGGGAAACTCATAAAAAATATGGCTTCCGAAAAACTTCTGTAAATCTTCCTGGCTAGGGAAAATATTATTTTTCTCATCAGATGGGTAAAAATAAAGTATAACTGCCCTGTCCCTGTCAAAAAGCCCTTTTATATTATTCATTGACTTGGTAAATTGTTCTTTCCCCTGTCTCTTTTGCGGGAGCCACAATACTCTTTTATCCTGTGGTAAAAATTTCTTTATAAAAGTCCTGTTTGTTAAGACCCTGGTTATATTTGTATCTGTTCTTAGAATACCCTTTAGACTATCCAACATTGCAGTAGAAAAGAAAAATACTGGTAATATAATAAAACCATCTTTTAGCTTGATAATATTGCTTGTACTAAAATACTTTTTTATCTCATCTATACCCGGATATTTGCTCGTATCTGTGTCAAAATAATAAACCACAAAAGCCTTCCCTTCATTTACCTGTATACTCTGACTTCTTATACTTTGCTTAAAACCGCTATTGGGCCTGCAAGGATCACCCTTGCACTTCACAGCTATTGACTTAATATCATAACCTGGCGCTATTTTTTTTAGCGTTTTTTCACCATTCGTAAAAACTAGCTGTGGAAGCTTTACCCGCCTGGCGTAGTCCTTAAAGAAACCTTCTATATCAACATCCGAAAAACTATTGTCTATGATTATTGCTTTTTTATAACTCTTTACCTGTGCGAATGGAAACAGACTATCTATCTTTCTACTGTCAACCAATGTATCCCATAACAGCACAACCGTATTATAAGGCTTGACAAAAGTCAAATCCTGTGGTAAAGCTTGCATATTAAAGTCACTGAGCTTCTTCTGCAACGGGAAAATATCATTTGTATAAAAAACATCTATCTGATCCTTGTTTAAATGCTTGATATATGAAACAAGCTGTGTGTTTTCTTTACAACCAGCTAAAAAAATCAAAACCAGCAACAGTATAAACAATGTTTTCACTGACAATCTTTGCATAGGACTTATTTTGTTAAATTATTGCTTTTCCAAAGCAGGACGCCCATATTTCATCCAATCAGGCATTGTTTTGCCCTTGAGATAATAATCGAAAAACTGCATCATTCGCTGTGTCAGGTCCACACTAGCTGGAGATTTCTCCCTTAGGTTATGAGGCTCTCCATTATAATTAAGTAGCCATACGGGCTTATTCAGGCGTCTAAGAGCCACAAAAAGCTCAATACCCTGGTACCATGGTACAGCGCCGTCATTATCATTATGCATGATAAGCAATGGTGTCTCAATATATGGAGCATAAAAGACTGGTGAATTATACAGGTACAAAGGCAATCCATTCCACAAATCTTTGCCAATACGGCTTTGGGTCTTCTCATACTGGAACATTCGGCTCAGCCCTGTCTGCCAACGTATACCACCGTATGCACTTGTCATGTTCGAAACAGGAGCACCAGCCTCTGCAGCAGCAAAAAGTCTGGTCTGTGTGATAATAAAGGCAGTTTCATATCCACCCCAGCTTTGTCCTTGTAATCCCATGTGATAACGGTCTATCCAAGGATAACGTTCCAACAAAGAGAGGGTACCACTTATAACATAATTATAAGCACTCATTCCAGGGAAACCGACCTTATAGCGGATATTCGGGATAAAGACCACATAACCATTGCTTGCATAATGTATAGGATTTATTACAGACCTACTAGGACGTGGCATAAAGTAACGGTTGAGCATGTCCGAATAAAGCTCATAATAGTAAACAATCATTGGATATTTCTTACTTGGGTCAAAATTTTCAGGCTTAAACAGTAGACCTTCCTCTATGCCGCCATCAGTTGTTATCCACCTTACAAGCTCCACACTTGCCCATAGGTAAGGCTTCTGTTGGTCAACAAAGCTCGTTAACCGCAAAGCATTATTAAAGTCTAGATCGCTTGTCCACACATCAGGATACTCTTGTACATTTGACTTCTGCCATATAAGCTGGTTGGCATCCCTGGCCTTCTGCGGTGTGGAATAATAATTCGCCGTCATTACCAGTTTAGTAAGGCTGGCATTGGCAGAGAAATCGCTTATCCTATAGAAACCTGCATCCTTGGTCTTTTTGTTAAAAGCCCTGATTAATATCTCTGATGCAGAGACATAATCATTATCCCTGTCCAGGTCAACTATACGGAATTGAATATTATTCTGCCTACCATAACCGCCTGTCAGGCAAAACGGTTTCTGGTTGCCTTCAGGATCCAGAGCCCATATATCGTACTTGTCATAGACAAAACAAAGCTTACCACCGGCCGAAAAGCCTCCAAATCCATAAGCTTCTGCAGGTGCAGGAACATCATTCTCCTCATTGTAAAACTTGACATTATTATTAGTAAGTTGTACAGTCTTTCCCATGCGCCTATCAAACGAGTACCACAGGCTATCATGATGATTATAATAGACGAAAAACCGGCCGTCATTGGACATATACCCCCGGGATATTTTCCGGGCTGCTAAGGTCTTGCTACCATCCTTAAGATCCACGATGTAATAATCTGCCCACCATGGATAATCCCAGGATTGCAATTTTAAGTACGGACTGGGATCGCGTTCCAGTGCATAACGGGCATTGCCATGATCATAAAATTTCACACTTGTATAGCGGCTGGTTTGTATACGGATGATTTTATCCTTAACAAGGTCATAAACAGTAATATATGAGAATTTTTTGTCTTTCTCCAAACGCCGTAGCTGGGCTGGCATAAGAATAGAATCTGTCCAGGACCACAGATCCAGTTTGACCTTTTCGTCCTCTGGTATTGTATCCTTCTCCTTTTTTGCCGGCCTCTGTGCTATACCAAAAAACAACCTTTTACCATCACGGGAAAAATAAATTTTACCATGTTCACTGACAACCAAACCTCCGGGCATACCAGTTGTTAACGTATCAATAATTTTGACTAACTTGCTCTTCTGTAGGTTGTAAAGATAAAGAGAATATATTTTTGTTTCTGTAGTATCCTGTGTGCTAATATATGCCAATAGCTCCCCATCATCTGAGAGTGCTAGTTTCTTGGTTTCGCCGCTATATTGATTGACCGGTATTACTTGCTCATTAGTAAAATCATATACATTGAGCTGATAGAGGGTTTGTGTTGTATCTTCCATGACTTTAATATAAGCAAGCCGCTCACCATTAGCACTAAAAACTGCTTCACTAACACTGTCAATGCTTACTGTTTTATCTTTGTCAGGCAAATAAACAACTAACCTGTAAAAATCCCTCTCCTTGCCATCATAAAATCTCAACAGGGCCAAATTCCTCCCTTCCCTGGCAGGTACCAATATCCTGTAGATACTATCAAACTTAATAATCTCCTTTGTTGCAGTAATAAATATGTACGCAGAATCGCGTGGCAACTCCGCCTCTTTTTTCCCTTCTATTTTTAATTGGCGCACCAAGTTGTATGGAGGCTTCTTCTTAAATGCTATAAAATTGCCTGCAGGAGAAAGTTGGGGTTTATAACCGGCAACAAACTCCTGATAATACTTTTTATCTGACGAAACTATAATAAGACGGCTATCACCCCTGTATGGCTCACTATAAACCACAACCCAATTACCATCATTAGAGATATACCTTTCTTTAATGACTTGCCAGGAGATAAGGGCATCTATATCCAAAGGCTTTTTCTGTGCCTGAAGGCTTAGACCCACCAAAAGTAATGTTATTGCTAATAATAACTTCCTCATAACAAAAAGATTATACATTAGTGTTCTAAAAATAAAAAAAAACAGGGATGATAACAAAGTTATCATCCCTGCTAATGACGCAATTTTTATTAATCCTGGCTTTCGTAATAATGTGAAATATCAGAAATAGAATCTAGAAATTCCTCTCTCTGATCTATTAGTGCAGTAAAGGATTCATAAACTTCCTGCTTTATTTTCTCCATAAG
>JALWNS010000510.1 GCA_027083655.1 Bacteroidales bacterium
ACCGATAAAAGTGTTATCGCCAATCTTACAACCATACAGGTTGACCGGCTCAACGACCCGGACATTTTGTCCGAATTCAACATCCACAATTCCAATGGACATGAGCTTAGGTTGGTGGCCCTTCCATGTATATCCTTTTTCCTGTGCCATGAATCAATGATTGTTATTATTGTTTGTATGACCGAGTTTGCATCTTTTAGGCTGGAAACGCAGGTAGACTTCTTTACCAGTCTCCATACTTTCGTAAAGTGCAGTAATTAGCTCAAGACTTTTCCGGCCTTCTAATCCATCTACTAACGACCGTGTATTATTTAGAATTGCATGCACAACATCTTCATAGTATCTTTTATGGCCAAAACCATAGACATTAGGAGGATTCTCATTAAACTGTGTACGTATGATCTCATCTTCTGGCAGGGGATCAGCAAACTCCCAATGCTCAATACGGTTAACAGCAAAGCCACCTATTACTACAGACCCTTTCTCGCCTAAAATAGATATTGATCCTTCCATATCTTTGGGACGTGCTGCCGTAGTCGCTTCTATTATACCCAGGGCACCATTCTTGAATGTCACCACTGCTGTAGCAGTATCCTCTGCTTCTATATCTACAAGTGCTGTAATACCTTTGGCAAAGACACTAACAACAGGTCCCATCATCCACTGCAACAGATCCACATGATGGCTGGCTTGATTAGCCAGAACACCTCCATCTAAAGCCCATGTACCACGCCATGGAGCTAAATCATAATAACCCTGGTCCCGCATCCATCTGACACGGATAGTGCCCATCACCAACTTCCCGAAACGTCCCTTGTCAATGGCTTCTTTGAGCTTTTGTACAGGAAGGTTAAAACGGTTTTGTTTGACAACAAACAATTTACAATTATTTCTATCGCATGCCTCTATCATTGCATCTGCATCATCAAGGGTTAAAGCCATAGGCTTTTCTACGATGATATGCTTACCATATTTAGCGAGATTTATTGTATGCTTAGCATGATTACCACTTTCTGTCAAGACAGATACAACATCTATATTCTCTTTTTGCATCATTTCATCCATATCTGTGTAATAAGGTACACCGTATTTCTCACCAAATGCTTTTGCCTTTTCTTCGACTATATCGCATACTGCTGCCAAACGTGCATTTTGTATCTGTCCTGTACCTAATAGCTCTGCATGCTTGCGGGCAATACGGCCACAACCTACAAGCGCAATATTCAAGGTCTTATCTACCATTTTTTTTGTTTTTCAAATTTTCAAGTTCCCTTTTTAGTTGATTAAGATCTTCGACGAGTTTGTAAAGTTTCTTAGAAACAATCAAATTCTTGAGAAAATCTTTATGCGGAACAGCTGGAATACCGCCCATTATTTGGTTATCGTCAATACTACCTGTTATTGCTGATTTAGGGGCTATTTTAACGTTATTACCTACACGCAAATGGCCTGCAAAACCTGTTTGGCCTCCTATCATACAGAAGTCACCTATCTTAGTAGTGCCAGCCAATCCAGCCTGTGCAGCTATAACTGTATGCTTACCTATTTCTACATTATGTGCAATCTGCACTAAATTATCAAGCTTAACACCACGCCGTATAATAGTGGAGCCCATTGTAGCACGGTCAATTGTACAATTAGCCCCTATTTCCACATCATCTTCTATGATTACATTACCTATTTGTGCTATTTTCTTGAACGAACCGTCCTCCCTTTGTGCAAAACCAAAGCCATCACTACCTATCACTGTGCCAGCATGGATAATACAATTACGGCCTATAATAGTGTCAGAATAAATTTTTACTCCTGGATAAATTACTGTACCTGCCCCGATTTTTACATTCTCTCCGATAAAAACATTCGGATAAATCTGCACATCATCATCTATAACCGCATTCTTTGATATATACGAAAAAGCTCCTATATACACACCTCGGCCTATTTTTGCCTTTCGATGAACAAAAGATGGACGCTCACGGCCGCGGCGTTTCTGTTTTGCCCTTTGGTAAAACTCCAACAAAACAGCCAGGGCTTCGTAAGCATTGTCCACAATTATTAATGTAGGCTTCACATCCTCATCTGGCACCAGATGCCGGCTAATTAATACAATAGATGCCTCTGTG
>JALWNS010000511.1 GCA_027083655.1 Bacteroidales bacterium
GGCGAGGAGAGAGCTTTGATGGCATTTTGCCATCTTTTCCACTCCTCTGCATCATAATTTGGGTAATGCCCATCTTTTTGTCGGCATCCAAGTTTCGCCACTTCTCTGGAGTAGCCATCGCTTAGTGCCTCTTCAATGCACTCTGAATAAGTTATGTTGTCGATAGAGGATCGGAAAAGATTTAATTCTAAATCCCTGGAGGTAAACATAGTAAAACCAATCAATACCCATATGAAAAACAATAAAATCCAGCCTGAGATCTCATTGGTTACGATATCTGTCCCCTCTTTTTCAAACCTCTTTTGCTCTTTCCAAAACACCAGGTATACCGGTACAGCAATAGGAATAATAAATTTAAATACAAAATCAAGAGCATTAAATATCCAGTCTTTATTTGGGAGGATATAGGGCTCCTCAGGAATGACATATTTAGAAATTGCAATAATCGACAGTGTCCACACGACGAAGTAGATGTAATATCTTTTAGTTTTTAAATTTTCTTTCATGAATATCTCCATACCTCTTAAGCTACACTTTAAAAAGCATCAGAAAATGCAAAACAAACTAATAAGGGTCGATATCAGGCGGTTCTAAATAATTGCAGTCAAAACCATCATCTAAGTTTTCACATGCAAATCTCAAAGGCTTCCTCTTCACTTAGTTGATTTTCACTAATATGAAGTAGTTCCATATTATTCGCCGCCGTCCTCAAAAAGCTTACACCGTTTCGGTTTTAGCTCAAATCTTGCAAATATTTCATCGTTTTTGTCATTGATAACATAAATGAGATTTATCCTGGCATTGTAAAACGGTTGCATTTCTCCTTCGCAATATGCTTCAAGGAAGGGAATATAGAGTATTTTTTTCTTTGAAGCATCTATGTCTTTAGTAAGCTTGATCTGAAACAATAAAGTATCTTTTTTTATTGCTTCGACAGACTGGGCCTGAACGCCATCGTCAATCATTTTTGGCAAATCTGCATTCATATCATCAGCATAATCTTTTATAGAGTAGTTGTCATATTGATCTGCATTTTCGATACCTGCCCCTCTGCTATATAAATCTTTCCCCCCAATATACACAGCATACGGAGGGAACACACTCCCCGCCACAAGTTGTTTAGCGCTATATTTATCATTAGCAATAAGCAGGTACATGCCTGATATATACATCATAGCAATTAAAAACCCGACAACGGAAACAAAAAAACCAATAATTTTCTCTTTAATATTTTTCATAAAGCACTCCTTTTTCATAATTTTACATAAAATCACAAAATTAATCAACAAATAGCTATCATGAAAAGAAAAACGAGGAGACTTCATGAAGAAAATCGCTGCCATCCTGACACTCACAACCGCCCTGCTCTGCGCTCAGACTATCCATGTCAAATACAGAAGCACGCCGGTAGACATCGACAACGGCAAATTCAAATGCGTCACGACAGACAGCTCTTTCGTCCGCGCAACCTGCTACGACCAGCGCGACAGATACATGGTGATCCTGCTGCGCAACACATGGTATCACTACTGCGACATGCCGAAAGTTGTCTGGGAGGAATTGATCGAGGCGGAATCGGTCGGGAGATTTTACAACCGGAACATCCGCGGCAACTGGAGCTGCCGCACAGGATATGTTCCGGAATAGCGTCAATCGCGTTCACTGCCCAGCCACAACTCACATTGCGCCGCTATCTTTCATAACAGAAGCTCGATGCACGATGGGCAGCGAAATATCATTATATCATACTCCACTGCCCTGCTCTGCCAAATCCACTACAATTTAAGCAAACATTAAGCCACCACAGCCGTTTTAAGCGACGATCTCTTTTTAACCTGTACCAAACTACACACAAAAAGCTCTGCGCCTCTCCTCGAATCCTGCACCAAATCATCAATACCTGGTATCGAATAGAAGTCGCTGCGCATGCAGCGCTTCCGATCGGGCCCTGCCGAAGGCAGCATGCAGGCGCGGGTGTGGGGTTCTTATTACTCCGCAAGCGCTAAGCGCCAAGACAATAGATGCTGACGCCAACCAATACCGCGAAAAGTGTCGGGGTGGGGTGTGTTGGTGGGGCGGCGGGAAAATTCTTCCCGTCCCATTTTTATAGAAAATGTG
>JALWNS010000512.1 GCA_027083655.1 Bacteroidales bacterium
TTCTTGTTCATTAAAAACATCCCCATGATAAAGAGTAAAAGATTTTTTTAGCGAATCTCTGTTGATATTGTAAATTCTTATATTATCTTGTTTAACGGTAAGCTCTCTTAATTCATCAGCAATTTTCGCAAGAGTTTTGGCACTGATAATGCACTCAAAAACAGAATAATTAACCCTGTAGCCATAACTTGAAAGCAGCTTTTCAACCTTATTACGCCTTTTGTCGTCGCTAATGTCATACATTATCAGATAAAAGCTTTTCATGTTGGTATCTTTACCTTAATCAATTAAATCGCCTATTTTGTATTTTTTATTATTTGTTACAACTATTACATACTTTGAAAGTTTTGGGTCATAGCAGGCAACAGTTTCAAATAATTGGCTTAATCTGTATCCGAGCATCATAGCTACAGGCATACTGGCCGGCCCGTTTACTTTTATTATCTCCCTTTTTAAAATTTTTCTGTTTGCAATTAATTCATCTATATGTTTTGATGCTTCAATAACTATTTTATCATTTTGTGCAGGATGGTCACCAAAACCAACAGACAAAGTATCGCCGTTTTCTATAGTAACATTGTATGTTGACATGTTAACCCTTTTAATTTTTTGATTTGAAAAATTTACCAAAATATGAGCCAAATCTATAATTGCGGGCCTATTTTTAACAGACAAATCCCCTCTTTCAAGATAATGAACAGAACCACGATAAATGCCGTCTTTTTCAAGCTGCAGCTTTTTGTCTTCTTTGCCTTTATAATCGCTAAAAATTTCTGCAACAATTTTAAGATTGAGTTTATTGCAAAAATTGCGCCATTCTTTCAAGGAAGAATCGTCTCTGGCCAGTATAACTGCATGAGTAGCAGCAGCACATATAATTTCATTTTTATCATCAGGAATGCCGCCTATATCAATTAAAGTTAAATCAACAGAAGAGTTTTTTACCCAATTTGCTGCTACTTTAGTAAAATCGACAGAAAAAGTGCCTTTATATTTTTTCTTCAAATTAATTGCCAATTTATCATTGTAGCAAACAGTTTCTTGAAACCAGCCGCCTTCTCCGTCTGGACAAGCAGTAATTACATAAGGATAAGGCGCTCCTCTTATTGTTCTTATTGCTTCTTTAAGGCCATAGCGCAGACAAGATTTTCCAGAATGCGGAGGACCGCATAAAACCACTTTCATATCTATCCTCCTTTGTATCAATTATGATATATTATATGAAAATATGGTTAAATAAATTTTATTTTCAGGGTCAGGGCTTAACTTTTAACTTTTTACTTTCTGCATCAAATTACCAAATACATTTCTTTACTGGTTTCAAAAGCTTTGTATCCATGCTTTCACAAGAATAACAGGGTGTTATTCATTTTGTTATTATCTTGAAAGCTTTTTTAAACAAATACACCTATATACAAATAGCCAATAGCAATTCTTCAGATTTCTGATATTGTAAGAAAGTCTTTCCTTTAGGTTTAAATTGATTGCTTTAGCTCCCATCATCTCTCTTAAGTAGTGTTTAAAATTAAAATCAGCCATTTTTTGTATTACCTTTTATATCGATTATCATCTTATTTGTAACACTCAAAAGTTCCTCTAAATGGTTATCACAAATCTCAAAAATTGTTTCAGCATCCAGTTGAAAATAGTGATGCGATAAAATATCTCTTATCCCTTTTACACCTTTCCAATCAATATTTGGATAGTTGGGTAGTAGTGTTTTATTGGTAAGTTTATCAATATTCTTAAATCCCTCTCCAATTGCTATGAGACGCATTGAAATGCTATCAAGCTTTTCCAAACCATCTTCTTCTAAAAAATCATCACAGCTTTTTATTTTTTCAAATCGGCTTAAAATAAGCTCAATAGAAAAAACAATATCTTCAAGGGTAGAGAGCAGTATTAACTCTTTATCAGACATAGTGTATATCCTTTTCTATCATTTCAAGCAAAAGAGGTTTAATATGTTTATGTTTTCGTATTACATCTACTTTTTTTCCCAAATCCTCTTCTATTTGCTGTTTTAACCCTACTAACTTAAAAAAATCCGGTTTCATCTGAACAAAAATATCTATATCGCTATCTTCTCTTGCTTCATTTCTTGCATAAG
>JALWNS010000513.1:0-2179 GCA_027083655.1 Bacteroidales bacterium
GTTTTTAAAGACTTTTCAAGTTGCTAATATAAGTAATTAGGATATAAATAAAAATTTGAATTTTTTTTAATTTTAACATAACTTTGATTCTGGAAACCCAAAATTTAGTTCAATGAAAAAACTTTTTGTTTTAGCATTTGCTTTTGTGTTTGCTGTCATTTTTGCAAATGCACAAACACTTGTAAGAGGTACTGTTATGGATGCGGAGTATAACTCTCCGCTGATTGGAGCAAGTGTAGCAGTTAAAGGTACTACAACCGGTACCATGACTGATTTGAATGGTAATTTCCAGATTTCTTTCACTGGAGATAAGGTTACGTTACAAATTTCTTATGTTGGTTATGAGGCAAAAGAAATAGAGGTTAACCTGGCAGGTAAGAAAGTAGTAGATTTGGGAGTTATCTTGATGAAACCAGTTTCTATGGAAATAAATGAAATTTATGTAGTTGCAGAACGAGCTTCAGAACAGAGGACACCCGTAGCTTTGTCTAACATAGGCCGTCGTGAAATTGAGCAGATACTGGGAAGCCGTGATATTCCTTTGGCTATGAACATAACACCTAGTGTTTATGCTACGGCTCAGGGTGGTGGATCTGGTGATGCACGTATTAATGTACGTGGTTTTAACCAGCGTAATGTTGCTATTATGATTAACGGTGTACCTGTTAATGACATGGAAAATGGTTGGGTTTACTGGTCAAACTGGGATGGCATTGCAGACGCAACAAGCTCTATCCAGCTCCAGCGCGGTATGAGCGCTGTAAACCTAGCAGTTCCATCAATTGGTGGTACAATTAACATTGTTACTAGCCCTGCTGCCAAGAAACGTGGAGGTGTTGTAAAGTCAGAGATTACAATGTTTAACGATGACATACGTAATGAATTCCGTTTTGCTCTGTCAAAGACCACTTTCACCTACCATACTGGTATGATTAATGATAAGTTTGCCTTAAGTGCTTCATTTGTCCGTAAAGTTGGTCCTGGTATCATTGACGGTACATGGACAGATGCTTGGGCATATTACTTCGGAGCTACATATAAAGTAAGTGATAAGACTAAAATCGAACTCTATGCCTTAGGAGCACCTCAGCGTCATGGACAGAACCTATATAAACAAAACCTGGCAGCTTATGATAGCACATATTTCCTCTCCCTTGGTGGAGCACATGCTACAGTAGAACAATTTCCTCAGGATGCACGTGGACGCTTTTATAACCAGAACTGGAACTGGGTAGATCCTACATACGACGGTCTCCAGTGGTGGAATGGTAAGGCCCACAAACGCCACAGTCCAAACTTGATTAATGAACGTGAAAATTATTATCATAAGCCTCTGGTTAACCTTAACATTTACAACCACTTTAGCAAAAAAGTCTCCCTCTTTACTGTTCTTTACTACTCTGGTGGTAAAGGAGGTGGCTCTGGTACTTATGGTAGTCTTGTTTGGGATTATGACAACCACCCTTCACGTGTAGCTAACTGGAATGCAACAATAGCTAACAACCAGGGCGGCCCGTCCGCAGGTATTTTGCGTAATAGTGTTAACGAACAGTGGACACTTGGCGCTTTGAGCAAGCTGCGTATCCTCTTTAATGAAAATCTCAAAGCCAACTTTGGTATTGATGCACGTTATGCTAAAATAGACCACTTCCGTGAGGTTCGCGATCTTTTGGGAGGTGATTCTTTCATCTTTACAGGTGATGAGCTCAATCCAAATGATAGTGTTAAAGGGCTAGGTGATAAAATTGCATATTACTTCACAAACACAGTTCAGTGGTTTGGTTACTATGGCCAGGTTGAATATTCTAATGACAAGATGAGTGCTTACTTGACACTTGGTAACTCATTCGTTAAATATCAACACAACAACCATTTTGTGGAAGATCCTAACAATCCAGGCAATGAGCTCGTTCTCAAGAGTAAAACAATGATGGGTTACCAAGTTAAGACTGGTTTCAGCTACCGCCCAATAGAAGAGTTGAAGACATATATCAACCTCGGTTATATATCTAAGACTCCTATCTTTGACAATGTAATCAGTGACCGTCTTCATGCTCTCGCTCCTAATCCAAAGAACGAGATTTTCCAGGCTGCAGAAATCGGTTTTGTATACAAGCATCCTTCCCGCTTGTTTGATATACGTGGTAATTACTACTACACATTATGGAAAGACAGTGCA
>JALWNS010000513.1:2189-9282 GCA_027083655.1 Bacteroidales bacterium
CTCTATTGGTTCATACAACCAAGCAACTAACCAGGAAGAGCTCATCTTTATCACTGGTCTAAATGAATTACACCAGGGTATAGAGCTTGAAGCTTATCTGCATCCAACAACTTGGATGGACTTGAGCCTTATCGGTTCTACAGGAAATTGGATTTACACTAATGATGTCTCTGGCCAGTACTCTTCTTATGATGACCAGACCGGTACAGTTACTGTTGAGACACAGACATACTATACAAAAGGATTAAAAGTTGGTGATGCTCCACAGACGCAGTTTGCTGGTATGTTGACACTCAAACCTGTTGAAGGCTTGAGACTCCAGCTTGAAGGACGTTATTACACAGATTATTATTCTAACTTCGAGCCTACAAGCCGTACAGATGAGAACGACCGTGCACAGGTATGGCAAGTTCCTGATTACTACCTATTTGACCTGCACATGTCTTATGGTTTCAACATAGGTAATTACAAGATGACTGTATTTGGTCATGTATTCAACTTGCTCAACGCCCTGTACGTATCTGACGCTACAGACAATAGCCGTTACAATGGTTACTATGGATATTCTGGAGAGCTTAGCCATACTGTTAACTCTGCAGAAGTATTCGTAGGTTTGCCACGGACATTCAACTTTGGCTTCCGCGTTGACTTCTAATTAAGACATTGTAAAACACTAGAGGGAGCACCAGTGTGCTCCCTCTTTTTATTATACCAGAACGAGCGCAACCACAGGCGCTCGTTCTGTTTGCTAACTATTTTTGCAATACAACTAAAAGAATAAAATAAGCTGTTATTTATGCTCCAACTCGTCGGGATCTATTTTCTCTACGTCAATTTTCTTAACATTCTTGAGCTCTTCTTCCTCTTTTGGAGGGTTCTTGTAAAGCTCGTTCAGATCACGGACAAACTGATCAATGTCTTCTGGTCCGAAGCCTTTTTCTTCGGCGGCTTCTTCTAGTGTGCCCCAGATTGGTTCACCACACACAATACAACGTATTCCTTTCTCCATGAGGTACTTAACACTACCTGGCACTTTGTCCACCAGTTCTTCTATTGTGGTATCCTTGGTTATTACAAAGTCATCTGCCATGGCTTTTTATTTTTGAAGTTTGTTTTTCACATACTCAACGACCTGGTCAAGTGGCACTTGCTGCTGGACCTGTTCTTTCCACTGATGCTTGTCTGTAATTTGATCTGCAAGCTCTTTGCCAAGGCGCAAATCCCTGACAGTAATGACATTTTGTCTGAGCTCATCCTCTCCAAGCAGCAAAGCAAGAGGGCTATTTTTCTGGTCTGCATAAGAGAGCTGCTGCTTCAAGCCGCGGCGGTTGCCATAATAAATCTCTGTATCAATGCCTGCATTTCTGAGTTTCAACGCCAGACGTTGATATTCAAGCATCATTTCCGGATCAAACACAACAATTAGTACCGGTCCTGTATATTCTGGAACAAGCCCCTGGTTAATAAGTACTTCTGCCAGCCTGTCCACGCCAATAGAAGCTCCTGTGGCAGGAACACGTATCCCCAGGATACGTTGCACAAGTCCGTCATAGCGGCCACCACCTGAGATAGAACCCACTCGGCGCTTGCGTCCTTTCTCGTCTTTGTACGTACCCAGATATTCTACTTCAAATATAGGACCTGTGTAATAGCCCATTCCACGAATCATTGTCGGGTCAAAAATAGCCCTGTCATCATTGTAACCAAGACCTGAGAGAATATCACCAATGCGCCTGAGCTCTCCAAGTCCCTGGTCAAACAGTTCATTACCAACGTTCAAATCCGTGAGTTTACCCAGCACATCTGCCCTACCCGGGGTGTTTTCGAACGAATAGAAAAACTGCATTATCCTATCAATCAACCCATTATCCAATCCCAGGCCTGAAATAAAAGCACCAGAAGCCTTGTCTTCCCTACCCTTTCCTAGCTCCTGGGCAACGCCCTGCATTCCGATCTTGTCTGCCTTGTCAACTATGCGCAAGATAGCCTGCTCCAATTCCTCTGACTCAACGCCAACGGCGCGGAGATAACCCTTCACAAGTTTACGGTTGTTTATACGGACAACATACTTTCCACGGCTAATACCAATGTTTTCCAGTGCATCGGACAACACCATTACATTCTCTGCATCCACTGCGACGTCATCGCTCCCCACTGTATCAAAATCCAATTGCCAGAACTCACGGAAGCGTCCTGGATCTAGCTTTGCCTCAAAACGGAACACTGGACCAAACTGGAAACGGCGGAACAGTGGCGCACGGCCTTCCTTGAGCTGGTTGTGGATAAACCGCTGCCATACCATTTCGCTATACATACGTGCCAGTGGCGCTGTCAGGTCATAACGCATTGTAAGGAAATGATTGGTCATCAATACATTATTCTGCTCATCGCGTAATTCATTACCCTTTTCGTCGTATTGTGGCTCCTGTTCTGGATTGCGGAAAGAGTAAATACCATCGGCTACCTCGTCTGCATCTGGAAGGTATTTACCCAGAAGCTCTGCATATTCCAACACAGGGCTATCCCAATGCTCAAAACCATAACGGCGGTAAATCTCTGTGGCCCTCTGGATAATATGCCAACGAACCGAATTTAGACGTGAATCAATATCCCTAAAACCCTTTACTTTACGTGGAAAAATACCCATATCTTTACATTTTTGTTGGACATCAAAAGTAAACAATTATTCACTTAAACCAAAAACCTAAAAACTAAAATGATAGCTGCATATATCAGTGTGGCAAGGATAATACCACGTGCGAAACGGTCCCATTTCAATCCATAAACGATTAGAAAACCTATTAAATTAGCCAAAACACCCAGGCTAAGGACTTTAGATGTTAGTTTCATCTCCCCTACTTCAATCAAAAAAGTGTGAAAAGTAATATGAAAAGGTGCTACCAAGTAATAAACATATACACCAATAAGTGGCAAAATCAACCCTAATGCCACTCCATACCCCTGGCGGTCAATCTTTTGTGCCATAGCTTTTGTTTTTATCAATTCTGCCCAAAAGATACAAAACTTTAAGATATCTGGACCGGGAATAATCTGCTGGATTACATCCCAGGCTATCCTGTGGTACACTCATTCCCATCTGGCCGAAATACTCCACCCATACCTGCGGCATGTGTCCATCTGCTAGCGAGTAAAAATTCATAGGATATACATGAAAAAAATCTGACCCAAAGGCATGCCGGAACATGAAATAAACCAGCTCACTGCAATAATATGCATCATTAGATAATGAGAACACGGTATCATAGGGCTTACCAACCAGGCTCATGCCATATTCGATAGCCTGTGGCAACATCGACTGGTAAGGACGCCGCAGACGTGCCACGAGGACCTTGGGCATGCCTTTGCTATCCACGCTCCTGCGGAGAAAATCATCCAGAGGTGTGAGACGCACACTACCGTAGGCTTCTAAAACATATTTTTCACCTGCAGAATCTACTACTATTCCTACATGTGAAATACGGTAATGCTTATAGCCAAATGTTGCCTCTTCAATGGCCTCGCATAGCGGACCACACTGTAGCTGCTGAAACAAAAAATCCCCTTGCCTGACCAATTGTTGCGGACTTACCAGGCCGAGAGAGAACAAGAGAAAATACAAAAACCTCATAACAAGTAATTTACATATACAAATAACTGAGGATTAAGATTGCTACAAATCCATAAATCACGGTCAACGGCAGACCTATTCTGATAAAGTCCCTGAACTTATATCCTCCTGCACCATAAACCATTGTGTTAGTCTGGTAACCAATAGGCGTCATAAAACTAGCCGTTGCACCATAAGTCATTGTCAAGACTGTTACAACAGGAGGAATACCTGACTCTTTGGCAATAGTCAATACAATGGGGAAAAGAATAGCAACTGCAGCCTTATTTGTAATAAAACTACCAATAAGGTTTGTAATTATAAAAATCCCTGCCAATAGGCCATAAACTCCCAGAGGGCGGAACATGTCAATAATAAAATCTGCCAATAATGTTGCTGCCCCTGTTTTCATCATAGCATAGCCATACGCAAGTGCCATAACAAGCAGGAAGGCCAGATCATAATCCATTTGTTCGCCCAGGCGTTTAGGGGTTGTTATCTTAAATAAAGTCAGTATTATAAGCAATGATACAACTCCAACGAAAAGGCTAACAATTTTCAATGCTCCTAAAACAATAACTACCAATGTTCCTATGCCCAGGATTAAATACTTGTACAATGGTAACTTAGTGAATTCTTTGACCTTGGATATAACATAAAAATCCCTGACATCCTTGGTTAAAGCCCAAAATTTATCACCTACTAACAACAAGATCGCATCACCAGGTTTTATTTTTATCTCAGAAATTTTTCCTTTTATTTTCTCTCCATTACGGTGTATTGCAATTGCTGTGGCATCGTATAATGCCCTGAAATTAATATCTTTAACCCTCCTGTTAATTAGCCAGGAATTGTTGGACACCACTATCTCAACTACATTAACCTGATTCTTTAACATAAACATGCCCACACTAGGAAAACGTAAATCATTTGATTCGCTTAGCAAATCAGAAATAGCCTGTGATGAGCCCTCGAGTAGCAAAATGTCATTCTCCTGTAATTTTATATGCTCGACACTAATTGTAAATATCTGATCCTCACGTATTATCTGTGATAAATAAAGGCCACTAAACTTTTCACTCACTTCTTTAAAACGCTTACCTACCAGCGGTGAACCTTCTACTATTTGTGCCTCAATAAAATAGTCTCTTACATAATTAGCCTGTTTTTGTATATCCTTTTTTCTGCTTTTAGATGGCAATAGATAATAACCAATTGTAAGCATGTAAATAATACCTATAACAACCATCACTCCCCCCACTGGAGTAAAATCAAAAATATTTAGAGGCTCAAAATTCGGGAAAATGGTCTGGTCGGCAATCATACCGTTGACTATCATGTTTGTACCTGTACCAATAAGTGTCGAAGCACCTCCGAGAATTGCAGCATAAGAAAGGGGTATCATTAACTTCGAAGGACTAACTTTATGTTTACGGCTCCACTCCTTAACATAGGGTATCATTATGGCAACTATAGGGGTATTATTCAGAAAAGCAGATAAAGGTGAGATAATAACCATAAGCCTTAACAAAAAACCTCTTGTTGTCTTAACCCCACGAAAAGCCCAATCAAAAATAGCATTGAGCATGTGTGTTTCTTCGAATATGCTTCCCAATAAAAGCAGCGACAAAACCACTGCTACATGCTCATTTGCTACTCCACTCAACATCTCCGAAGGAGTAATCACACCGAATAATACCAGGATTGTGACTGCTATCAAAAAAGTAAACCCAGGTCCCAGTAAATCAAACCATAAGGAAATAAGTATAAAAACCAAGGTTACCAATATCAAAATAACATCTAATCCTAACATAAACCTACTTTTTCGGCTCGATAACAAAAATAGCAGATTTATTAATGTGCAAAAATTTTTAACAACACGATTATAGGCGGCACAATCTAATTTTTCTCAACGGTGCCGCCTGTAGTGTATACTTTTTTAGTATTTAATGTCAAAAATTTCATATACAGGTAAATGATCACTATAACCTCCCAGATATTTTGACCCATCAAAAGTACGAAGCGGATAAATATTTCCACGGCTTGTTTTCCTCAACAGAAAATCCTTGTACAAAACATGTCCTCCATCTTCGGGAATAATCTTGCTATTATCCATAACAAACCCACCAGATAAAATAATGTTGTCAAACATCAGCCACTGATGATCATGATAATAAGTACCTTTTTCCTCTTTGTCCAACGGAAGCATAACATTATACAGGTCTGTGGCCTTTGCCGGCTTTTCTGTGGCTTTTAATGTCTGGTATAAACTTTTGTCTGTGGGCTCATCATTAAAATCTCCCATTATGATAATTTTTGCTCCCGGGTCTTTATCCAATATTGCTTTTACTGCTTTTTTCAGTGATTTTGCGGCTAGCACGCGCTTATATTCGCTCTCTTCACCTGCACGACGTGATACTCTGGATTTCCAGTGGTTAAGAAAAATATGCAATATTTCGCCATTCCTCGTCTGGCCTTTGACATAGACAATCTCACGGGTACGCGCCGGACGGTTGGGTTTGTAATAAATGTCAATTTTTTTACTTTCTAATACCTTGAATTCTGTTGGATCATATAATAATGCCAAATCTATTCCCCGCATATCTTTACTATCATAATGCACTATCTTGTAGCCCTTCAATGCCGTATTATTGACCAGATCCTCCAGCACCTGGCGGTTCTCCACCTCACATACACCTATCAGATCTGGAGCTTCCACAGGATCTACATTGACAAATACCTGTCCCAGATTCTTTATCTTTGTCATATAACGTTCTGTATTCCAAACTTTTTTACCATTTGGTATATATTCATTATCATAGCGGTTATCAGGATCGTCTATTGTATCAAAGAAATTCTCTAGATTGTAAAACATAACAATAAGACGCGTAGTATCGTTTTTGCCTACATACTCATCAGAAAAAGGTTGATTATGTGAGACAGTTTCTTCGTTCTTTGTCGACTTTAAGTAGTACGACACAAGGATAATGATTAATACTGCAATAGTGTACCAGATGTTGTTTTTACTTTTTTTTCTTTGTGCCATTCTTTTTTACTTTTAATTGTTGGTTAATTGACTCTTTGTGAACCAATTGTATAAAATTACGAATAAATTCTTTATCCAGCCCCAAATGCATGCCTGTTTTTAATCTCGAAATCACAATTTGCTTCCACCTGTCCAGTTGAAAAATGCTTATGTTATGAGCATTTTTATATTCCCCTATTTTACGGACTATTTCCATTCTCTCACTTAGTAACTGTAAAATCTGAAAATCAATCGAATCGATTTGCATTCGATAATTACTTAACCTGTCGACAAAATCTTTATCAAAATCTGGTTTTCTAAATTTTAAAGAATTAATTAAATCGATGAATTGTGAAGGTGTAAGCTGCTGTTTTGAATCAGAAAGAGCCTGACTTGGATTGGGGTGTACTTCTATCATCAATCCATCAAAATTAAAATCAAGGTATTTCTGTGCTATTTCC
>JALWNS010000514.1 GCA_027083655.1 Bacteroidales bacterium
ATTTTTAATAATAAAAGTCAGCTGCCACAAAATAACCCGTTTATAGAATTTTACAAAATATATGTTAGTGCCCTTCACAGTGTAATATCCCCGGAAAAAAAGCCTCTTTTCAAAGGAAGCAAAGAGATTATAAGTGAGGAATATATTGAATATTTCTTGGAGAACAACGTCAAAACATTATTAATAATCAGAGATGTACGTGATGTAATAAATTCGGCTAATTTTGGCGAAGGCAACAAATACATAGGTTCCATAAGACCTACTTTGTTTACTATCCGGGTATGGCGAAAAAGTGTGGGCATTGCTTTGCATTTTAGAAATAACCCACTATTCCTGGCTATTAGGTATGAAGATTTAGTGCTTAACACAGAGGAGACTTTAAAAAATTTATACGGCTTCTTTGAGTTATCAATGCCTGATATAAACGAAATTTATGATTATCTGGCCAACTCCTGGGTAGCAAATTCTTCTTTCGGACAATACAGGGGACTTAGTGCACAGAGCATAGGAAAGTACAAAAACAATTTTCCGCAAAACTATACCCGTTACATAGAGCTGCTGTCTTATCCAGAGATGAAGGCAATGAACTATAAAACAGATTTCATTAAAGGTGGGGACTATACTGCAGAAAATATAAAACAAGCCTTTAGTCAATTTAAGGAACCTGTTGATGTAAATCATAAGCTATTTGAAAAAGGCTACAGTTTCTCCCAAGATAACGAGCATCTTGAGCTTGAGCGGTACAATGCATTAATAAATGAAAACTTCCCTGGCATCAGTCAATTTTTTATATTTGAAGACACATACAAACAACTAAAAAAGGCTATTAATGAGTGAGCTATATAGCATCGTAATACCTGTATACAATAGCACTAAAAGCCTGGAAGAGTTGGTTGAGCAGATCAAAGATGTTTTTGAGAACCAGCTAAAACTTGATTATGAAATTATCTTCGTTGACGACCACTCTCCCAATCCCCAGTCATGGGAGACATTAAAACAGATCCGGCAGAAGTATGAAAAGGTAACCATTGTACAGCTTATGCGCAATTTTGGCAAAGAAGGGGCATTGCTAGCTGGTTTTAGCCTGGCAAAAGGTGATTATATAATTACAATGGATGATGACCTGCAGCATAGCCCTTATGACATACCCAAAATGATTGAGAAAAAGGACCATGACGTAGTCATAGTGGCATTTAAGAAAAAACAGCACACTTTTATGCAGAGGCTAACAAGTGAGATGCGTTCATGGGTTGAGATAAAGTACATGCGACGTCCGCGACACATCAAGATGACCCCATTTAAGATGATTCGCCGAAGTGTGGTTGAGCAAATACTGTCTATCCGCTCTGCTTATCCGTTTATCACAGGTTATCTTTATTATATTACACAAGACCTGGTCAATGTCTGGGGAACACATTATCCCCGCAAATATGACAAATCTAACTTTAATATACGTCGCCGTTGGCTTGTCTTCCTTAACCTGCTTATTAACAATACTCCATTTCTGCTCAAGGCAATGATTAATATTGGCTTCATAATAACAATTTTGAGCTTTATCACTGGTATTATATTTATAATCAGACGTATTTTAGGGCTGGTCTCTTTACCAGGCTGGACTTCAATAATTGTGCTCCTGACATTCTTATCAGGAGTGATAATTCTTTTCCTGGGTATAATCGGAGAATATTTAATACGTATACTCAACAATGTAGAAAACAAGCCAGCTTTTGTTATTAAACAAAAAATTTAACCCATGCGTATACCTTTTAATAAACCATTTCTCACAGGTAAGGAAGCACATTATATATACGAGGCAGTATACAAGGAGAACAAAATCTCTGGCAATGGCAAATTTACAAAACTTGTACACCAATTCTTTGAACAAAACTATGGCTTCCGCAAAACTTTGATGACCACAAGCTGCACAGACGCTCTGGAGATGTCTGCCCTACTCCTGGACATAAAGCCTGGAGATGAAGTGATAGTACCTAGCTTTACCTTTGTTTCCACTGCTAATGCTTTTATCCTGCGTGGAGCATATATCCGTTTTGCCGACAGCCGCGATGACCAGCCAAATATAGACGAGAACTCCATAGAAG
>JALWNS010000515.1 GCA_027083655.1 Bacteroidales bacterium
GAGCACGTATTGTTTCAGAGTATTCGGATGTTCTTGTAGAAAGACAGGCAAAGCCGCTAAAAGTAAAACCTAAATTTTATTACTACGTTGAAAATCATGGGAATATAATCTTTCTTTAAAGTTATATCCTATGCTCAAGTCCCATCCTGATAAACTTTTGTTGGATCATTTGTCCGAGGTGTCCGAGAAGGCTTATTCTTTACTGGAAGGGAAAAAGATTTCTTTTTCCCTTCCAGGCCTTAGCAATGACCTGATAAAGGAGGTCATTCGTATAGTAGCAGCTTTCCATGATATAGGAAAGGGCACAACATTTTTTCAATACTTATTAGAAGGCAAGGACACGGAATATTATAGGCCTGATCTAAAGAAGTATTATGAAACACGGCAATATTCACAGCATGCCCTGATTTCTTCTCTTTTTGTTCTATATGTGCTTGAGGATTTTCTTTCACACAGAGAGGTTGACCCAGATGTTGCCAGTGCTTTGAGATTGTTTGCTTACCTTGCTGTGAAAAGACACCACGGTAATTTGGATTACGCTGAAAATGAGATTACTGTTGATAGATTGCAAAAGAAATTATTATCTATACAAGTAGAGGCTTTTTCTGAACCAGAAATACAAAAGATTATTGATAAATTTTTAGGACCGGGTATTGGGTTTGATGGATTCAAGCAATTTATAAAGCAGGAAGAATATGAGCAGATCTTAGAAGAGCTAACAGATTGGTTATATGACTTAGAGGATAGGGACAAGGAGGAAATTATAGAGTTTGTTTTGCTTTTTGTCTTGATTTATTCGTCTTTGTTGTATTCTGATAAAGAGGATGTTATAATGAATAAATCATGGACCAAACAGACTATAGATATCGAGACAAAGATTGTTGAGTACAGGGAAAGAATGGGTTTTGACCAGCCTCAGTCGGATATAGATAGGCACAAAAACAAGGCTTATTACAGTACTCTGGAGAATGTGGACAAAGTATTTCGCCGTGAACAATTTCTCTATTCTATCAGTTTGCCTACAGGTTTAGGGAAAACAATTACTTCCCTCGCTGTTGCCGAACGCATCCGGAAAAAGGCAGGATACAAACAGGGGTCAATTATCATTAATATTCCTTTTACTTCTATTATTGATCAGAACTTTCAGGTCTTTAGCCAGATTTTGCAATCAGAAGATTCTGCTATCCTGTTAAAGCATCATCATTTATCAGAACCTAAATATAAACAAGGAGACCAAAGCCTTGATTATGAAGAAAGCCTTTTTTTGATAGAGACATGGGAATCTGCAGTAGTAACAACAACTTTTGTGCAGCTGCTGGAGACTTTGCTAAAAGTTGACAAGACAAAGATTCTCAAAATACCTAATTTAATTAACTCTGTCATTATCCTAGATGAGGTCCAGACAATTGATTATCAGCTTTGGAATATTGTTCGTCTGGTTTTTAAGACTTTTGCAAGAGTGTTTAATACTTATTTTATCCTGGTTACAGCTACACAACCTTTTATATTTGAGCCAGGGAAAGAGATACAGGAGCTTGTCCCTGAGTATAGAAATTATTTTGGGCTTTTTAACCGGACAAAATTTATAAATAAAGGACAAGTACAAGAAGATGAGTTTTTTGAGTTTTGTCTGGACTATATTGAAGAGAACCCAAGCCAAGATGTCTTAATTATTCTCAATACCCGGAAGCATACAAGGCAATTATTTACATATCTTAGAGACAACTTTGTAGATTCCCGGAGGGACATTTACTACTTGAGTACTTTGATAACGCCTTTTGAGAGGAAGCAGATAATTTCACTTCTTAAAAATCACACAGACAGGCAAAAAATTGTGGTCTCCACTCAGCTAGTGGAAGCAGGCGTGGATATTTCCATGGATACCGTTATACGCCAGCTAGCACCCCTGGATTCTCTTATTCAGGCAGCTGGTAGAGCTAACCGTTATAATGAGCATGAGCAGCCATCGTACGTGTTTGTTTACGAAATAGAAGAGTGGCAGCGTTCGTCAAATTTTATATATGGAGCAGACCTGTTGAATAAAACCCGTCAATTACTCTCTCAGTTCCCCGACGAGATTGAAGAGGTCGATTA
>JALWNS010000516.1:0-2248 GCA_027083655.1 Bacteroidales bacterium
TGTCAAGGGTGATACTTTTAATTTTTCGGGCAATTTAAGCAAAACAGGGGATAGCTACAAGTATCCGGTTTCTGTAAGTAGTTTTTACATAAGTAAATACGAGATTACCCAAAAGGAATATAAACAGGTGATGGGCAAAAATCCTTCCTGGTTTAAAGATTGCGATGACTGTCCGGTGGAAATGGTCACGTGGAAAGATGCAATAAAGTTTTGTAATGCTTTGAGTAGGAAAATGGGATTGCCCGTTGCTTATAATAGCTCTGGTAAGCTAATCGATGCCCATGGCAGGGTGACGAATGATTTAACAAAGGTAAAAGGGTTTAGATTACCTACAGAGGCCGAATGGGAGTATGCTGCCAGGGGAGGAATATATAAAAGTCATTACACCTATTCTGGGAGTGAGGATCCAGATCGTGTTGCATGGTTTTATGACAATAGTAACGGCAAACCTCATCCAGTTGGAGAAAAAGCACCAAATAGTCTAGGTATTTATGATATGAGCGGAAATGTGGCCGAATGGTGCCATGATTGGTATTCTACACACACGAATGATACATCTTTGGTGTTTAATCCAATAGGTCCCAGGACAGGTAGTGAAAGAGTTATTAGAGGTGGTTCATGGGCTGATAGAATGGATTTTGTTTCGGTATTTAGACGTCACAAATCAAGCCCGTATACCAAGCTTAATTATATTGGCTTCAGAGTTGTGTGTAATCCTTCAGCTTTTTATGAACTAAGTGAATTTACAGATTAGACTCAAAATTTTAAAAATTAAATATGATGACTGGTAAAGTTATTGGTAATTATGTGATTACTAGTTTTATTGCACGAGGCGGCATGGCAGAAATTTATGAAGCTAAGCATGTTAAGATAGGAACTAAGGTCGCTGTAAAGGTATTGTTAGAAGAGTTTAAGAGTAGACAAGATTTAATACAGAGATTTGAGAATGAAGCAAAAATATTGGCCGCCTTAAAACATCCTAATATCCTCAAGGTTATAGACTATGTCATTATAGACGACCGTCCTGCTATTATCATGGAGTATATTGAAGGTGTCAGCCTTAAAGAATATATTGAACAAAAAGGAAAGCTATCCGAACAAGAAGCCCTTGATATAATTGAACAAGTGTTGAGGACAATAGCTTATGCACACCACAAAGGAATAGTCCACAGGGATCTTAAGCCATCTAATATTATGCTGGAGAGTACAGATCCTTTGAATATTAAAATAATGGACTTTGGTATAGCTAAGGTCGTTTCAGATAATAAGTCAATGACATCTACAGGTAGCCAGATCGGGACACCTATTTATATGAGTCCGGAGCAAGTAAAGGATAGTAAGAACATTGACCATCGAACCGATATTTACTCAATAGGCGTTATCCTATATACTATGCTGAACGGTAAAACGCCCTATGATACAGAGACTTTATCTAATTTTGATATAATGAATAAAATCGTAAATGAACCATTAGAAAAATTGCCTGTTAGCGATGCTTTAAACAAGATAATTAGCAAAGCTACAGCTAAAGATGTCAATCACAGATACCAAACTGCAGAAGAGTTTCTGTTAGATATAGAGAATTATAGAAAACAGCATACTGGTGTAGCAGAGGCAGAAAAAACTATAGTTAGCACAGTTTCTCAAAAGTCCAAAGTTATTTCTAAAGATCATAAGGATCCTGGATCATCAGGCTCAAATAAAACATTTATTATTCTTGCCGCTCTTGTTGTGATAGCAATTTTAGTTGGTGTTTTCGTCGTACTTCATAACAAGAAAATAAATGAGCAGTATAATACATATCTGGCTAAGGCTGATAGCCTTTACAAACTGACACTATATGATTCGGCAATAGCATATTACCAGAAAGCTAAGGACCTGAAACCAAAAGATACGGTTGTTAGTAATAAGATAGAGGCTCTACAAGATTTCAGAGAAGCACTTGATTTATTAAAAACAGCGGATTATAAAGAGGCCGCAAATGAATTGGAGAGTGTTATAGATAAGTATAGCCTGGCAGATGCATATTATTATTTAGGAGAATTGTATTTCAATGGTGCAGGTGTACCCAAAGATAGAGATAAAGGTATTATGTACGATTCTATGGCCTTAGATAAAGGTTTTGATATGGCCTATTGGAGGCGAGCCTATGAGTTGATGAAAGATCAGGGTTATGAAACAGTTGATGATTTCATGGCAAAGATTAAAGATTATGAACAATACTTGCAGGATAACGATGATACTCTGG
>JALWNS010000516.1:2258-9225 GCA_027083655.1 Bacteroidales bacterium
CAAAAAAGGTCTTGAGGCAATTAGAAAACTTGCTAATCTTGGAAATTATGAGGCACAGGGCAATTTGGGATGGTATTTTAGTGTTGGGGCATTAGTAGATAAGAATATTGATTCGGCTATTTACTGGTTTCGTAAAGCTGCTGACCAAGGCTATGTAGTTTCTATGGTACAGCTTGCATGGACATATTATAACAAGGGTGATTATAGCAAAGCTTATAAGTGGTTTAAGCAAGCAGTAGATTATGAAGATCCATCCGCTTATTATGGCCTGGGAAATATGTATTATAGGGGGAAATATGTTAGCAAGGATTATAAAAAAGCGCGTGAGTATTTGCAAAAGGCAGCAGACTTAGGAGATAGCGATGCTAATTTCCTACTTGGTGAAATATATTATTACGGATATGGAATGTCATATAGCAAGTACAATACTGCCAAGTCTTATTTTGAGAAAGCTGCGGAAGATGGAATTTCTTTAGCTTATTATTACCTGGGTAAAATGTATGAATATGGCTATGGTGTGTCAAGGGATTATTATAAGGCAATAAGGTATTATAAAAAATTTGGTGATGAAGGATACCCAGAAGGATATGTCCGTTGTGCAAAAATTTATGAGTATGATCTAGACAATAAAAGATTAGCTTTTCAGTATTATATGAAAGCGGCATTGATGGGAGATGCAGATGCCCAGAATGCCGTTGGTTACAGAATGTATTTTGGCGAAGGTACGGAAAAAGATCCATGTGGCGCCCTGTATTGGTTCAGAAAAGCAATGAACCAAGGACACCAGACAGCCAGGGATAATTATTATTATGTCTTGGATCGTTATGATTGTAATTAAGGCGGTTGTTGTTTAGAAACTGCTAAATTTTATATCAATTGATTGTGGGTTAGCTCCTGATGTTATTTCAGGAGCTAACCTATTTTGTACAATTAGCTTTTGCACAAGCGCCGGGGAAGTGTTATTTTTAGGGAAAGGAAATGCACAGATATGAGGCGTTTTTTGTGGATAATGTTGATATTGTTGTCTTTGAGCCTGCAGGCACAGAATACTTCTGTGCGTATTGCTGTGTTGCGCTACCGTGGAGGAGGTAACTGGTATGTTAATCCCACGGCTTTGCCCAACTTGATAGAATTTTGCAACCAGAACCTTGGTACTAATATTGACCCTGAGCCTGGCACTGTGGATCCAGGCAGTCCTGAGATTTTCGGCTATGCCATGGTGCACATAACGGGTAATGGTAATATTATATTCTCGGATCAAGAGGCAGAAAACTTGCGTAATTATTTAATTTCTGGCGGTTTCCTGGAGATTTCCGATAGTTATGGGCTGGATAAATATATCCGCCGTGAGATGAAAAAGGTTTTTCCAGATAAGGAATTTGTTGAATTGCCGGCTAGTCATCCAATTTTTCATCAGAAATATGATTTTGCGCAGGGTTTGCCCAAGATACACCGTCATGATGGCAAGCGGCCGCAGGGATTTGGTATCTTTTACAATGGCCGGTTGGTTGTTTTTTACGATTATGAATGTGATCTGGGTGATGGTTGGTGTGATCCTGAGGTTTATAATGATTCGCCATATTTACATGAGTTAGCCTTGAAGATGGGGGCAAACATAATTAGCTACATTTTTACAAATCCTTAACAAGTGAAGATGAAGAACGATATTTGGGAAAAAATACAGCAAATCCGCTCTAGTAGGAAAAAAGCCGTTTTGTGTATAGTTGTACAAGCCCGTGGCTCTACACCGCGTAAAGAAGGTGCTAAGCTTCTGGTCACAGAAGATGGCGAGTTCGTAGGCACGGTAGGAGGAGGAAACCTTGAGTACCAGGTAATAGAGCAGGCCAGGGAATTGTTGAAAGGAGGAGGGCCACAACTAATAAGCTTTAACCTAAAAAATGATTTGCAGATGGCATGTGGAGGACAGGTCAGCGTGTATATGGAACCAATCTTGCCCCAGTACCAGTTAATTATATTCGGAGGTGGGCACGTAGGACAAGCCCTGGCGCGTTTTGCCCGTGAGTTTGACTTTGATATTGTGGTTGTTGACCCAAGAAAAGAGGTGTTAAATTCTTGGAAATTAAAAGAAAATGTTAAATTTGTACAGGATGGTTATCTTAAAGCAATAGAAAATTTGAAATTAGACACCAGGACATTTGTTTGTTCAATGACTTATGGACATGAATATGACTTACAAATAGCCGCCCGTTGCCTGAAGGAAGATTTAGCATATTTGGGTGTTTTGGCTAGTAGAAACAAGGCAAGAAAATTTGCCAAGGCTTTGGTCGAAGAATATGGATACACAGAAGATCGGGTAGCCGAGATAGATATGCCAATGGGACTAGAGATGGAGTGTGAGACACCTGACGAGATAGCCATCTCTATCTTGGGCAAATTAATTGATGTAAAAAATAAACTTGCAAAAAATGATTGACCTTAACATAGACCGCGATTATTATAAGGTTCTAGGCGTTCGGCGTACTGCTATCACCCGTCAGATACAGCAGGCTTATAAGAAAAAATATCGTCAGCCTCCAACAACAGATATGCAGGATACAAAGTCTTTACGGAGTTATTATATTGAGCTAGATAGGGCGCTTGATTATCTGACAGATATTAACAAGCGCAGTAGTTTTGATGCCCAGTGGACTTATAATTTCCTGAAAGATTATGCGTGGGAGAAACAGCTTTTATCAGAGAAAGATTACAAATCTTTGCAGCGTTTCTGGTCCAGGCAGCATCTTAACAGGGAGATCTATGCTTCGTTGAATTTTGATTCTTTCACGCCAGAGTATGATCTGAAGTGGTATGTGCCTTTTTATCAAGAGGCATTCTGGCAGGATGTTAAGAAAAAAGAAGAAACTTACACTCCGTCTTTGTATAGCTTTTATCACAACCGTTTTGTATATGCTTTGCTTACCCTGGTTGGTTTTGCAGGCATTGTGGCTACTGCTTATTTTTATGATTATCTGGGATTAATCCTGACCGCAGTTATGATGTTGGCTTTTATTAGTCTCACTTTCTGGTCTGCAAGGTCATTGACTATTGCCTGGAGCTTTGCAAGAGAAGAAAAGACACTGGAATCCGCCGAGATTGTGGATAAGTGGGTCAAGCTTAAACCTCGTTGGTTTTCGTCAAAATTCAAACCTGTTTATTATGTTGCTTATGGTAATGATTATGGAACGTTTTACCAGCGTGTCAGTCAAAATGTTTTTAACCGCTTGAAGATGGAGGCTCCTGTGGATGTGGTGGTTAGTATAAATAATCCTACCAAGACAATGTTGAGTAAAATTTTCCTGCAATTCCTGGAGAAAAAAGCCAAACAGGGCAAATAATACCATTTCGAAAATTTGTTTGGCCTAAAATAAAATTTGGAGCAACTTTGTGACATACTTACCGTAAACTTCGTTTTTAGAATAAATCATTTACGGTTTTAAAATTTCTCCCGCCTCAGGGGACATAGTTAACACTCCTTTGGGTTTCCTTTGTGTCCATTGCGGTTTCTAAAATCTACCCCTACTACTCCGTAGCCTTAAGCCAGTGTGATGCCTAATTCAACCCCTTAGAACCTGTATCTTATTTGGAATTTTATTTCACTTTTGTGGTTGCTATTTGTCTGGTTAAGAGATCCTTCGCTGATTACATTGCGGTCGGCATAAACAGTTGTTGAGAGCTTGAGCCACAGGCTCAGGGCACGGTTGAAATCATACCGTAAAAGAAGGTAAGTCCTTGATCCACGGTAGAAATATGCAGGCACAGAGAAAGCATAAAGCACATCATTCTCATAAGCAAAGAAACGTGCATTATAAGGAGCATCAAAAAGGGCAAAACGCCAATAAACAACCATTGGCAAGGTGCTGGGCTTATATCTGATATCTTGAAAGAGAAGCACGCCGCGGTCTGTCTCGTCCGAAAAATGATAATAGCTAAGCTCCAGTCGTGTGGTCAGTCTGAGTTGATTGCTAGCGCTATAGACGAGGTTGTAACGTAAATATCTGCGTTCAGACATAAGGACCTGGTAAATCTGTCCGGTTGACAGGTTGAGGGGCTTAATCTCGTTTTTGTATCTGATATACATTTTTAGGCGGCGAAGAGGAAAATAATCAATTTGTGCCAGAAGTTCATTACCCCATGTCTGTGGCTGGTAGATACGGTAACGGAATGACGGGAAGCGATAGCGGTCAAAGTACACAGAAATTTTCCATTTTGGCATGGGCAGTATTTGCAGGCCTGTGTAGAAGCCCTGTTCGTTCTGTGAACGGGATCCTTCTCCAAAGCCACTACCGTAAAATGCGAAATAATCCGGAGAATAATACCGGTAAAGCATTACCATTTGCAGGCGGTAATGCAGGGGAAGGGTAAGCCCGAGGATTGTTGCCTTTCCCATGTTGGAGCTCATGGCTGCTTCGCCAAAGAAAGAGATATCGCGCCACATGTAAAACCAATTTGCACCGATGTTGGCGCCTGTCTGGCCCTGGAAATTTTGTTGTTGGTAGAGTGCTGTGCCTGGCTGCAGGGGCACGGAGTAATGGTAACCAATGCCAGTTATACCCCAGTGCAGGCGTTCTCCTTTGTGTGTGATATCCAGTCCCAGGACTGTTTCTCCGACTGTGTGGCGACGTCCTATTTCGGAGAAAGTACGGTGGTAGCCAGTGCCTTCTAGTGATGTTATATATTGCTCATAGCCAGATTCTAAGGTGTCGATTATGGTGTTGAGGGAGCCGTCTATTTTCTTGTATGAGACAAAAGGGCTAACATACCATTGCCCGAGTTTAGCAGTGGTGCCTATGCCGCGAAAGAAGTGTATCTCGTCGGTGGAGGAGTATTTACGCAGTCCCTGGGGTCGGCGGCGTATGTCCAGGACATACGCTGATTTGCCCATGGCAAATCCATTCCAGAGCACAAGGCCCTGGCCAAATTGTGCCTGGAAGTCGCCGACCACCACACGCCATAGCCTGCGGCTCAGGCGGTTGATCTGCAGGTGCGCAGAATAGAAGTCAAAGCCCGCCTTCTGTGCTCCGTGGAAAAACTGCTCTCCTGCGTCTTTCTCTGCAGTCAGACCTGCCAGGACACGGTCGCGGTATGTGAATTTGTAGCGGAAGTAGATTTTATGCCTATTGCCAAGATACCGGTTTGTCGTAGTATCATCGGGAGGGATTGTGTCGCGGATAATATATCCCTTCTGCGGCTCAAGGATGAATTGATCACGCAGGTATATTTCATTGCGTCCGTGGTAAAGCACAAAGTCCGGCCGTAGTGGTTCAATTTTTTCCGGCTCGGCCAGTGTGACGAATGGTAATAGGTTGTTGATCACGTCAGGGGTAAAACCATTTATTACGGTCAACTCTCCCAACGAGATGATAAGTCCGTATTTTTTCCTGTAGTCCAGTAGCGCACGTATCTGTGCATCATCAAGGAAATGAAGCTGTGCGAGCTGTGAGAAGGTGGCAGTATTGAGGTTAAGCTTGTTCTGGTAAAGGGTGGTCAGATCGTCAACGATTTCGTCCAGATTGACCTCTTCCTCAGAGTTTTCCACTATTTGCTCTGCAAGGTTTTCAATTATTTCGGCAGGGAACAGGGTTGTGTCTATCTGTGCAAGTAATGGCAGAGACGAAAGAATGATTATCAGGAAAACCGCAGCTTTTTTCATCACACGACAGGAATAGAATTTTGTTAAAGATATGAAAAAATCACTTAATTACCCACATATAACCAATTGTCAGGAGCAAAGAACGGTTTTTTGTGCCTGCTACGTTCTGCCGGTCATTACTAACTGTGGAATATTGCATACCCAGGTCCAGACTGATAGCCTGTGATCCAGTCTGCCAATACTTAACCCGGAAGCCTGCCACAGGTCCTGCTTCCAGACGGTTGTATGCAAAGGTAGTGTCGGAGAAATCAATCTTTTCGCCCAGGAGCAGACTGCCCCGGTAATCTGCTTCAAATTTGTACCCGCTAAGCCAATAACCTCCGAAAGCGCCCATATAGGCGGATATTTCAACACTTGGGAGGAAAACAAAATAAAAATGTGCTTGCGTGCTAATGTCCAGATAGTTAAAGCGTTTCCAGCCCTGACGGTAAGTATATTCATAAGCAAAGCCTTTCTGCGTGTATGCCACCTGGGTGCGGATGCCCAAAACAGGCGAGAAGAGATATTCAAGGCTAAGGTCCAAGGTGTATCCCAGCTTGGGCTTGAGATAGGGTTTGATAGCCTCCCAGGCCGCCGGGTCAACATACTTAACACTGGACAGGGAGCCACCAAACGACAAAGACGTTTCCAGGCTCTGTGCATAGGAAAAATTAATTATGTTTGTGCACAAGATTATTACAGCGAAAATTCGTAATTTCATCATACAAAAATTTTTACAAAGATATGAAAATAGGCTTGTTTTTCGGGTCATTTAATCCAATACACGTAGGACATTTGATTATTGCAAATTATTTTCGTGAATTTACAGACCTGGAGGAAATATGGTTTGTGGTAAGCCCGCAGAATCCTTTTAAACCACCCACAGGGCTTGCCAGTGAAGAGGACAGGTTGAATATGGTACGCCTGGCAGTGGAAGGCGCCGATGGTTATAAGGCATGCGACGTAGAGCTAACAATGCCACGCCCTTCATATACGTATCGCACGCTGGAGGTGTTGACTGAGCGCTATCCCGAGCATGAGTTTGCCCTGATAATGGGCGGTGATAATATTGCCTACTTTCACAAGTGGAAAAAATTTGATTGGATAGCAACGAATTTTGATGTTTACGTTTATCCGCGGTCTGGCCATGGCACTGAGAATTGGGAGATAAAGAGGGTAAAGCTTGTCAATGCGCCACTTTTGCAGATTTCTGCGACTTTCATCCGCAAAGCCTTAGCCGAGGGACGCGATCCATATTTTTTCGTTCACCCACGCGTAGCCGAATATATCAAAGCGAAGGGCCTGTATAGATAGCGCCTATACAGGCCAAAAAAACTC
>JALWNS010000517.1 GCA_027083655.1 Bacteroidales bacterium
AAGCTTTACTATATCTCATTCATAGGAAAAAAGAATAGAAAGGAGTACAATTGGCTTGCGTTCTATAAAACATAATACGCTTTACTCAATTATTTTGGTCTAATTCTATTTACCTGCAAGGTGCTTACGGCACGCTTGCAGGCGATGTGAGCCTTTATTATTTGCGCATTTTGAATTAAAAAATTGATAAACCATCACCACATTTGAAAGCTTAACTGAAATAAACCCATAGCCACAACATAAAACATTTTGTACCCAAAAAGGGATAAAATCACAGTTATACTGAACCTCTATCTTGTAATAGAGAATAAATTTTCTTAGCAATCTAGCTATCGGCATATTACTAAAGAATTGTTTTGACATTCTTGATCGGGGTTTAATATTAAATACGATTAGTGCCGCACAAAATTCTAAAAAAAGAGGGACGCCTTCAAGGCGTCCCTCTACTGAATAAGCATCAAACAATAACTAAGTCAAAGACTTATGTTTCTCGGCAATAGTATCGGCCAGAGTTATTAGGCGGTCTAGATCTTCATCTTTTGGCAAGCCTTTGATAAGGACTGGTTCGAGAATTTCAGCCCGCATATTTACCAATAGAGACTTAATCTGGTCTGCCATTTTACCACCCCAGCCGTATGATCCAATAATACCAACAAATTTAGTCTTTGGACGTAAAGCATTGGTTAGATACGCTGCATAAACTGCTTGAGGATGCGCTCCACCCAAAACCATTGGCGAAGCAAATACAACAGTAGCAGCATCTACTAGCTCAATAGCGTACTGGCCTAAGTCTGTCTCTATCAGGTTGAACGGTATAGTCTTTATTCCACGGGCAGTTAATTCCTCATACAAGAACTCGGCTATAATCTTTGTACTTTCATGCATTGATACATAAGGGATAAGCACTTTATTTTCTACGCGGTCTGAGATCCAGTCTTTGTAAGCATCTATTATAAGATCTGGCTTAGGATAAATAGGTCCATGGCTAGGAGCAATATAACGTATTTCGTATTGCTCTAACTTCTGGATATTTTTCTGAATATGTTTACGGAAAGGCATCATTATCTCTGCATAATAACGCTTAGCATCTTCGAGTACCTTATGCTCATCCTCGACAAAGAGGCGGTTAGTTGCACGGTGTGAACCGAAGAAATCACAGGTAAACATTATCTTGTCTTCGACCAGGTAAGTAGTCATTGTCTCTGGCCAGTGAACCCATGGTGTAAAAATAAACTTTAAAGTTCTTCCGCCAAGGTCCAGTGTATCACCATCATTTATGATTATAAAATTATCGTCCTCCAGCTGGAGTAAGTCGATCAACATGTTTTTGCACTTGGCGTTAGTCACAACCTTAGCTCCCTCATATTCTTCTAAGAGATAAGGGATAGCACCAGAATGGTCCTGCTCGGCATGATTAGCAATTATATAATCTATATGTTCTACTCCTAACCTGTCCAATTTATTAAACAAAACCTCAATCATCTCAGGATCTACAGTATCTACCAAAGCTATCTTGTCATTACCTTCTATAATATAGGCATTGTAGCTAGTACCATCTGGCAAAGGTATCAACTCGTCAAAGAGTCTTCTATCCCAATGTTCTGCGCCGACATAGAAAACTCCTGGCACTATTTCGTTGAATTCTAATTCTTCACTACGTTCTTTTGTTCCAGATGTTGTTTCAATGTTCTTTGGAGTTATCTTAATAGCCTCATCCTCCAAAAGCTCAAAGTCATCTTTTGTGACACCACATATAGGGCATACCCAATCATCTGGTATCTCTTCAAATGGGGTCCCAGGAGCTATTCCGCTATCTGGATCACCCTCTGCAGGATCATAAATATATCCACAAACAACGCAACGGTATTTTTTCATTCCCATATATACTTGTTTTTAGGTTTTTCACAAAAAACCTGTTCCTCCAGGGAACAGGGTAGAAAAAATTTATTCGTCCTCGATAGGTTCAAAGTCTTCTTTTGTTACTCCACAAATAGGACATGTCCAATCATCTGGTATCTCTTCAAATGGTGTCCCAGGAGCTATTCCACTATCTGGATCACCCTCTGCAGGGTCATAAATATAACCA
>JALWNS010000518.1 GCA_027083655.1 Bacteroidales bacterium
AAGCAGGTACAGTCTGCGCAAATGAGCAAAATAAATATAAATTTGGGTAATGTTAGCCGCCTGCCTATGCTTATGGGAGAGACCGACGTACTAAAAGTTGTGCAGCTCCTGCCAGGAGTACAACAAGGTGTAGAAGGAACATCTGGTTTTATGGTCAGGGGAGGGGCACCTGATCAGAATTTGATTTTGCTAGACGGTGTGCCTGTGTATAATGTGAGTCATTTGTTTGGTTTTTTCTCAGTTTTTATCCCCGAAGCGATAAAAAGTGTGAATATTATAAAAGGTGGTTTCCCTGCCCGTTATGGAGGCAGGCTTTCTTCTGTCTTGGATATACGTATGAAAGAGGGTAATATGGAGCAATTTCATGCCCAGGCTTCTATAGGGCTTATTTCCTCGAAAGTGTATGTCGAGGGACCTATAAAGAAAGACACTGCATCTTTTGTCTTTGCTGCGCGTAGAACATATATTGATATTCTATCCAAGCCGGTTATTGATTATCTCAACAACCATAAGGAAAACAAGGAGAGCATCATAACAGGCGGGTATTATTTTTACGACGTAAACAGCAAAGTAAACACCAAAATCGGATCTAGAGACAGGCTATATCTGAGTATATACGGAGGCAAGGACAGGGCTTTTATACAGTTTGACCGTAATCGTCCAGATTACAAATTTTACACTCGTTGGACACTGCAGTGGGGCAATATGATTTCCTCTATGCGTTGGAACCATAAGTTTAGTAATAAACTTTTTGCCAATGCTACATTGACATATAGCCGTTTTCTCTTTGAGTCAGGAATAAAAATGAATGTGGAGGACTACCGTAGCGTTGACACAGCCACATCGACCTGGGATCTTAATTACAAATCAGGTATTTACGATCTTGGCGCAAAGGTAGACCTGGACTACCTGCCAGTACCTGCTCATAAGATAAAAGCAGGAGCACAGTTTGTTTTTCATACCTTTGATCCTGGTATCAGTGCAGTGACACTCTCTGGTCTTGATGTCACACTAGACACTACTTATGGTAATAGCAAAATCTATGGACGTGAAGGTTATGTTTACTTTGAAGACGATATAAACGTTGCGCCCTGGCTGAAGGTAAATGCAGGTTTTCATGTTTCTGCTTTCAGCGTGCGCGATACGGTGTTTTTCTCACCAGAGCCCCGTTTGTCGGCAAGTGTCATTTTCCTGCCTACATTGTCTGTAAAATTTGCTTATAGTCGCATGCAACAATATATTCATTTATTAAGCACGACAAATATGGGATTGCCAATGGATCTGTGGCTGCCTGCTACAGATCTTGTAGTGCCAGAACGGTCAGAGCAATTTGCCATAGGTTCGGCATGGAAAACAGAGAAAATAAACTTTACCCTGGAAGGCTTTTACAAGAGGATGAATGGCCTGGTGGAGATGAAAGAAGGCGAGACAATATTTGGAGACCGTGAGAGCCAGAAGACAACAGGCGAGATATGGGAGCAAAAAGTGGTGCAAGGAAAAGGTTGGTCTTATGGTGTAGAATTTTTTGCGCGTAAGGAGGCTGGGCGCTTTACAGGTTGGCTGGGATATACATTATCATGGTCCTGGAGACAGTTTGATAGCCTCAACAATGGTGTGCAGTTCCCATACCGCTATGACCGCAGGCATGATCTTAAGGTCGTGGCAATGTACCAGATAAGCCACAAGTGGAATGTATCTGCCACGTGGATATACAACACAGGTATAGCTATCACAGTGCCCTTGGAGCAATATATCTCAGTGCGTCATACCCTGTATGCTCCGACATTGTACGATCCTGAGTATTTCTCCCGCAACACAATACAGTATTTTCAATATCGTAATAATTACCGGTTGCCGCTATACCACCGCCTTGACATAGGCGCAACATATACCACAGAGAAAAAGGGACGCAAGCGTGTATGGTCCTTTGGTGTTTACAACGTGTACAACAGGAAAAACCCGTTTTTTGTGCAGTTCGACTATTATACTAACCCGCCGACGTTGTACCAGTATAGTATTTTCCAGATCATGCCTTTTGTAAGCTATAAGATAATTTTCTAAAACACAGTGCTATGAGAAAAATAT
>JALWNS010000519.1 GCA_027083655.1 Bacteroidales bacterium
TGTCTGAAAAGTATTTTCTGTACTTTTGAACAGCTTTTGATAATGAAAGACCACTTTGAATTTTAAATGCTATATCGTAGAGTATATCTTTTAGTACAGGGTTTTGGGCATCTTCTGCCAAGTCTATAATTCCTGTACTCAGGGGAATACCTGATTTTACAATAAGATGTAAACTCTCTAAGACTTCTATAATTTCTGACCGCTTTACCCTACGGGAAACAGATTTTATAGAGATAAACCTGAAAAAAGATGGAAGTTGTCTAATTTTTATGGGAGTTAGATTTGCAAAATCAAGATACGTAAAAAGTGCCTCTTCTTCTATGTTTAAAACTTTCTTTAACCTATTACCCTTGTTGTCTATTGCGTCTATTATAAATAAAGGCATTATCCTACTACCCTTACCACTTCTTCAGGGGTTGTTATACCTTTTACTATTTTTAAAAAGCCGTCTTCCTTTAAGGTAAGCATACCTTTCTTTTTAGCTTCACCGAGAATAGCAAGGGGTGGTTCTTTTCTTATTATCATATCTCCGATTTCATCGTCTATGATTAGAAGCTCCCCTATGGCAAGTCTTCCTAAATAGCCTGTGCCTTTACAGTGTTCACACCCTTTTCCTTTGTAAATTTCTATGCTGTCTGTATTGGTGTATGACTGGATAAAATTTTTATCGAAACCAAGGTTTACAAGGTCATCTATATTGGCTTGTATTTTGGTTTTACAAAATTGGCAGACTTTTCTAACAAGCCTTTGGGCTAATATTCCGTAAACCCCCGCAGATATCATGTATTCCTTTATTCCTATATCAGTAAGACGGGGAATTGCACTAACACTATCATTTGTATGAAGAGTGGATAGTACAAGATGACCTGTTATTGAAGCTCTTATAGCCATTTCTGCTGTTTCTTCATCCCTTATTTCACCTACAAGTATTACATCAGGGTCTTGTCTTAAAAATGCTCTTATAGCCCTTGCAAAAGTAAAACCTGCTTTTTCATTCACCTGTGTCTGTTTTATAAAGGGAAATTTATACTCTATCGGGTCTTCAACTGTTAGTACGTTTCTCTGAAGCGCGTTAATCTTTCTCAGGGATGCGTAGAGGGTTGTCGTTTTACCTGAACCTGTGGGACCTGTTACAAGAAATATGCCCTGTGGTTGTTGTAAAGCTTTTTCTATCTGTGTATAAAGATACTCTTCAAATCCAAGTCTTTTAAGGTTGAAAAGGGATACATTCTTTGAAAGGATACGTATAACTACATTTTCTCCGTAAGCTGTAGGTATCGTTGAAACACGGAAATCAAACTCCTCATTAAAAAACTTGTAGGAAAAAGAACCATCCTGTGGTAGTCTCTGTTCTGCTATATCCAGTCCAGACATCACTTTTATACGGGAAACAATAGCAGTATGGATATCAGAGGGTAGTGAAAAACTGTGTCTCATTATTCCATCTACCCTGTAAAAAACATGTGTAGCGAGATTTTCAGGTGATATATGTATATCTGTAGCCCTTTCTATTATTCCTTTATCAAGGATAAGGTCTACAAGTTTTGGAATGTTCTGGGTAAGATTACCTTCCTGTATTTCAGAAACGATACTTTTTATCTCCTGTTCTATCGGGTGTTCTATAAGAAAGTAATTTATTTCAATGGCTTTTGATAAGGATTCTTTGTCTGATACATATACTTCTATATCAAGTCCTGTTCTTCTTTTTATGATATCGATGGCGTTTATATCATAAGGATTTGCCATTGCAACTTTCAGTTTGTTTCCTTCTACAGAAAGGGGAAGTACTTGTAGCTGGGTTGCTAACTCTTTATTGATGAGCTTTAGAGCCTCTTTTGATGGTGGGTATAACGAAAGGTCTACAAAAGGTTTACCTGACTGAATTGCAATAGCTTCAGCTACTTCTACAGGGGATACAAAAGCAAGGGCTACTAATATCTCACCTAAAAGTCCGCCGCTTATATTTTTTACTTCTAAGGCTATCTGTATTTGTTCTTCTGTAATATATCCAAGCTCTTTTAAGAGCTGACCAATAGGTTTCTTATCCATGTAAAAAAATGCCTTGTTAAATGTTTATAGA
>JALWNS010000520.1 GCA_027083655.1 Bacteroidales bacterium
GCGCATGGTTGGATTAAAAAATTTCTTAGGACGGGCCTTTGCTATCATCGAACGGATCATCATCTCTGCTGCTTCGAAGTCTGCGATTACTCCATTACGCAATGGCCTGAGTGTGCGAATGTATTCATGTGTCTTACCATGCATTCGTTGAGCCTCTTTACCTACGGCCACCATTTCTTTTGTGCGGTTGTCAATGGCTATAATAGATGGCTCATCAACCACTATCTGGTCATCAATCAATATGATAGTATTAGCTGTACCTAGGTCTATCGCTACTTCTAACGGTTTGAATAAATTACCAAACATAACTCTCCCTCTTTTTTTAATGTTTAAAATGACGAATGCCAGTGAAAACCATGGCTATATTATGTTCATTACGATAGTCAATAGAATCCTGGTGGCGTATTGAGCCGCCAGGTTGTATAACGGCACTAATGCCTTCTTTGTGCGCTATCTCTACAGAGTCGGCGAATGGGAAAAACGCATCAGAAGCCATCACAGCCCCTTTCAGGCCCAGGCCAAAGCGCTTGGCCTTGGCTATTGCTTGCCTGAGGGCATCAACGCGTGATGTCTGCCCCATTCCGCTGCCGACTAATTGCTTATTTTTTACCAGTGCTATAGCGTTTGATTTGAGATGTTTAACTATCTTGTTTGCAAACAGCATGTCTTCCACCTCCCGTTCATCTGGCTTTCTGTCCGTAACGAAATTTAGATCTTCTTTAGTCTCTATTTTCACATCTTTTTCTTGATAAAGATAACCATTTATTGCAGAACGGATAACATATTTGTTGCCGGGAAATTTGTTAAGCACCAGGATACGGCGGTTTTTCTTTTGCTTGAGTATCTCCAGAGCCCCGTCAGAATAACCCGGAGCTATGATTATCTCAAAGAACAGTTTGTTAATCTTTTCTGCAGTTTTCTTGTCTATTTCCCTATTGCTTGCAATTATCCCACCAAAGGCAGATTCAGGATCTCCTGCCAGTGCTTTATCCCATGCTTTATCAAGAATAGGGTCAGAGGCTAGTCCACAAGGATTTGTGTGTTTGATAATGGCAATAGTTGGTTCTTCAAATTCGGCTATCAGATTAATTGCCGAGTCTGTGTCTAGCAGATTGTTGTATGAAAGCTGTTTACCATGTAGCTGGGTAAAAATTTCGTCTAGATTACCAAAGAAACGTGCCATTTGGTGTGGATTCTCACCATAGCGGAGGTCATAACCTGAGTGCTGGCTAATTTTTAGCGAAAGAAATGGGTCACTGTTCAGATAGTTGAATATCTGTATGTCGTAATGTGATGAAGTCATGAAAGCTTCAACGGCAAAAAGTTTACGTTGATCAAGTGTTGTGTATCCTTCTTGCTCTTTGAGTATATCGTAAAGGCGTTTATATTGTCCCTTGTGGCTAATAACCAATGTCCTGTCGTAATTTTTAGCCGCAGCACGTATTAAGGCAATACCTCCAATGTCAATTTTCTCTATTATTTCCTTGTGTGATGCGCCATTCTCTACTGTCTGTTCGAATGGATATAAATCTACAATTACAAGGTCAATGGGTGATATATTGTACTTAACAGCTTCGTCACCATCTGTATCTCTCATTAAAATGCCACCAAAAATAGTAGGATGTAAAGTTTTTACCCTGCCACCAAAGATGGATGGATAACCAGTAAGTTGCTCAACAGGCACTACTTCTACACCAAGACTTTCTATGAAATCCTGCGTCCCACCTGTGGATATTATGTTTATTTTCAGTTTGTTGAGGAGGTCTATAATAGGCTCAAGTCCCTGTTTATCATATACTGATATTAATGCTGTACTAATTTTTCTCTTGTCCATTGAACTGACTGACCTTTAACTTATCGCAAAGTTATTTACATTTTTTTATGTATAAAAGAAAGTGTTTAAATTTTTTAAAAATGCTTTACATGTTTTCCAGAAGTCCAGATGATGGTAATGAGGCACAGGGATTTTATACCAGGTTTCAAAAGAAATTTGTCACTGGTTGCCGGCAGTATTGTTGTGTTATAGAAAGTCATAGCTTTAATATTTGCCAGCCATAGGATCGCTTTAAAA
>JALWNS010000521.1 GCA_027083655.1 Bacteroidales bacterium
GTTCCTGCCTGGATTTATTTTTTCCCAGTTGCCATTATTGGTTGAGGAAAATTTTAACGACAACCATAATAAGTGGTTTGAAAAGGATAATGATATTGTTCATGCAGAAGTTAAGGGGGGCGTATATTATCTCCAGCTTAAGACAGATGATTACACGTACCGTTTTTGGAATAGCATATATGATCTATCCACTCTTAATGAGTACAGGATAGTATTTTCCATGGAGCAAGTTTCAGGTGCCTCATCTAATTTTTTCGGTGTTTTGTTTGATTCCCAGGATGCAGATAATTGTAATGAGCTAAAAATCAATTCTGACGGGGAATATTTTATAAACAGGAGAAAGGAAGAAAATTATTTTTATTTGACAGATAAACGTAATTTTGTGTTTATTAGACCTTTAGGTAAGCAAAATATTATTGAAATACATAAACATGATGGAGTATACGATTTATACATTAATGCCCACCTTGCAAACCGCATTAGTGTGAGGCGCATGGCTCCTTCTGGCAACAATATAGGCTTTTTCCTCGGTGGTAAAATGGTTGTAAAAATCGATTATGTCAAAATTTATGGAAAAGAAGGTGAGATCAATGTGGTTGATAATCCTTTGACCAACCAGAAGCAGAACTTGGGACCAGAAATAAATTCAATTGTCAATGAGCTAGGTCCGATGATAAGTGCAGACGGCCAAACATTATATTTTACAAGGGATGCAGAAGATTATCCCAAATCCGGGTTTGCAGAAGATGACGAGATATGGTATAGCACATTTGTAGATGGACATTGGACTAAAGCTAAAAAAATGCCAGCTCCTTTTAATGACAATCATAATAATGCTCTTTATTATGTATCACCAGACCAGAGTGTTTTTATTGTTTCTGGTTCTTACGATGATGGAGAATATATTAGCGACGACGGATTATCAGAGATTAGAAAGGCCGATAACCAGTGGTCTAACCCGCAGAGGTTGATTATTAGTGATATATATAACGATTCTCGCTATTATTCTTACTGTATTTCTAGCGACCGCAAATATCTAATCTTATCTATTCAAAGGGATGAGGATACTTATGGCAAGCGTGATTTGTATGTTAGCTTTTTGCAGGAAGATGGTACTTATACAACACCACTTAATTTAGGACCCCAAATCAACACAAGTCTTAATGATGGGACACCTTTCCTGGCAGCAGATAATCGTACATTGTACTTCTCATCATACGGTCATCCCGGATATGGAAGTGCTGATATTTTTGTTACATACAGATTGGATGAAACCTGGCAGCATTGGACAAAGCCACAAAATCTAGGACCTAATGTAAATACAAAGTTTTGGGATGCCTATTTTACAATAGATTCAAGAGGAGAATATGCATATTTTGTCTCATACACAACAGGTAGCCATGGTGGTTCAGATATTTACCGGATTAAACTAAATAACCATTCCAGGCCAGATCCCATTGTTGTTGTAAGAGGTGAGATAATCTCCACACAGACAGGTTCACCTATTGATGCACAGGTTGTATATTACACAGAAAATATTGACAACCAAGGCAATACCATTATAAACTCGGAAAACGGTCGCTTTAAGATCTTATTGCCTTTGGGAAAGAAATATACATTTTACGCAGAAAAGCAGGGATACTTATCTAATACCAAGGTTATTGATCTGACCGATTCGCTTGATTACACGGAAATAGACTTGGTAATAAATCTAGAGAAAATTTACCAGGGCCAGTCTTTCACACTGAAAAATATTTATTTCCCTGCAGGAAGCTCAAAGTTTTTGCCTCAATCGTATCCAGAGCTTAATCGACTAGCCATGTTCCTACGACAAAACCCGGATATCAGGATAAGAATAAATGGACATACAAATAATATAGGCGATAAGCAGAAGTTAATGAGATTGTCATTGGAAAGAGCAGAGGCAGTAAAAGCATATCTTGTTGAGCAAGGGATATCCCCATCACGGCTTGAGGTAAAAGGTTATGGACCAACCAAGCCGATTGCAGATAACTCAACATTAGAAGGCAGGAGAATGAACCAGAGAGTAGAAA
>JALWNS010000522.1 GCA_027083655.1 Bacteroidales bacterium
ATTATTGATTAAGTTTTAATTTCATAACTTTGTTAGCACGAAAAAAATTAATTAACATCAAGTAGCAATGTCCGAATTTAATGCAAAAAAAAGAAAAAATTTAATTTCAGAAGTTTCTGGAAAAAAGTTTGACGTTGTCGTAATAGGCGGAGGGATTACAGGGAGCGGTATTGCATTAGATGCTGCGTCCAGGGGGCTTAATGTACTCGTTCTGGAGAAAAAAGATTTTGCCTTTGGGACAAGTAGCCGTTCAACAAAGCTAGTGCATGGAGGGTTAAGATATCTTAAGAACCTGGAATTTGACCTTGTGCACGAAGTAGGACGCGAGCGCGCAATTGTTCACCACAACGCTATGCACATTGTCATTCCTGCCAAAATGTTGTTACCAATAATAAAAGGTGGTACATTAGGCCGTTTTACCACTGCAATAGCCTTGGCAGTATATGATTTTCTGGCAGGTGTAAAAAAAGAAGAAAGAAAAAAAATGCTCTCGCGCAAGGAGACAATTAACATTGAACCCTTGCTGGAAAGTGATAAACTCAGGGCAGGTGCTTTATACTTTGAGTACAAAACCGACGATTCACGCTTGACTATCGAGGTTATGAAAAAAGCCATTGACTATGGGGCCAAAGCCATAAATTATGCGCAGGTTACAGATTTTATTTATGAAGATGGACACGTGGTAGGTGTAAAGGTCAAAGACACAACAGATAATTCAGATTTCGAGGTATATGGGCATTATATAGTCAATGCGACTGGTATCTGGATTGACGAACTCCGAAAAAAAGATAATTCATTATTTGGGAAACGACTCCATATCACCAAAGGAATACATATAGTTGTTCCCCACGAGCGTTTGCCAATTAATCACTCCTTGTATTTTGACGTGGGAGATGGCCGTATGGTCTTTGCTATTCCTCGTTATGATAAAGTTTACATTGGCACAACAGACACTGATTATAAAGGAGATCTGGATAACCCTGATATTACAAAAAGTGACGTTGATTATCTAATAAATGCAGTTAAGTTTATCTTCCCTAGCGTTGAGCTTACATACAACGATATTATTTCTGCATGGAGCGGTCTGCGCCCATTGATTCATCAAGACGGCAAATCACCGTCAGAGCTATCTAGACGTGATGAAATTTTCGTGTCTGCCTCGGGCTTAATATCAATAGCCGGGGGAAAGTTAACAGGTTACAGAGTTATGGCCAAAAAGGTCGTCGATCTTATACGGGGCTTGATGATTAAAAATAAAGGTGTGGATATCGGTAAATGCAAGACACAGAATATTAAACTATCTGGAGGAGAATTTAACTTTGAATATGATCCGAAGATGATGATGGATTATGCAGACTCTAAATATGATGAAGCAAAACAGACTGGTATATCTGTGTCAGACTTCAAAGTGTTGTTTTACCGCTATGGTACAAATATTGACCATGTCATAAACCTGGCTTATGAATTTTATAACCATACTAAAGACACAGATACAGCATGGTTGTATGCACAGCTTGCTTATGCCATAGAAAATGAAATGACTTGGACACTGACAGACTTCTTTATGCGTAGGACAAACCTGATTTATTTCTGGCCTGAAAAAATTGATCCTGTATTGGATAAAGCAGCTGATTTCATGGCGCAAGAACTCAAATGGACACAAAACCAGAAAAAAGCATACATAGAGGAGATGATACACGAGATAGAGAAGACTAAAAATTGGAAAAACAATTGATATTTTTAAATTTGTTAACAATAAAACATTATAACAATGAAACCGAAAAGAACAGAAAGGCTAGGTAGAGAAATACAACGACAGCTGGGGGAGATTTTTCTTGAGCTAACACGCGATAATGAAGAGTTCAAAAACAAATTTATCTCTGTTACCGCAGTTAATATGACTCCGGACCTTTTGGAGGCACGTGCTTACCTTAGCATCTATCCTTCAGAAGACGCAAAAGATGTCCTGGAAAAAATCAAAGAAATTAAAGGTGAAATACGCTATCGCCTTGGTAAACGCATGAGCCATATAAGGCGCATACCAGACCTAAA
>JALWNS010000523.1 GCA_027083655.1 Bacteroidales bacterium
ACGAAATAGAACAACTGCTAATTGATCAGGCAATCAATGATGTCAAAAAAACGCACAGGTCTACACATATCGAATTCCGTGATACCAGGATCAGACTCAATGCTATGCCTGTCAGAACTGACAAGGTTGCTATGATATTGGAATTGCCAGAGACAACATCTCTGTTGAAGAAAAAATTAGGCTCCAAGATTCGTGCGCAAATTAAAAGGCCAATCAGAGAGGGAGCGTATTACAAGACTGGCAGAATGGAAAGGCTCACCGATTTTTATACTGTATTTTCGAGAAATATGCGCGATCTTGGAACGCCTGTCTATTCGAAGGATTTTTTTTTCGAAATATTGAATAAATTCCCAGACAATGCATTCTTGATTGTGGTCTATATTCAAAATACACCAGTCGCAGCTGCATTCCTTGTCCAATTTCGTGAAGTAATGGAAATTCCTTGGGCATCGACAGTCAAGAAGTTCAACCGATATGGGGTCAATATGTTCATGTATTTTTCTGTGCTTGAGTTGGCGATAGACCGGGGTTGCACAAGCTTTGATTTTGGCCGGTCGACCAAAGACAGTGGAACCTATCGATTTAAAAAGCAGTGGGGGGCAACAGAAAAGCAACTCTATTGGTATTACTGGCTGCGAGGTGACATGGATATTCCCATGTTAAACCCAAACAATAACAAATACAGGGTATTAATTAATGCCTGGAAAAAACTTCCATTGCAAATTGCAAATACGATAGGGCCGCACATTGTTAAGCATTTGCCGTAGGATACAGCACTTGTGGTTAGTAAAATGCCTGCTGCCTATTCCCCCGTCGGAATGCGTCATGGATATTTAAATATCGTCAATGCCTTTGTGGGTGTGGCAAGAAACAACGAAACCGCTTTAAATGGAGATTATATCGAACACTTTCTTCTTGGATCGGGGAAAAGCGCGCTACTATTAATCTTGCTTGCCATGCGGGAATGTTGCATGAGCAAAAGCGAGGTGATCATTCCTGCATATACATGTTATTCAGTTGCCGCGGCAGTGAAAGCCGCCGGACTTGAAATACGCCTAGTGGATATTGATATATTCGATCTGAATTATCTTCCAGAAAAATTAGAACAGGCGTTGGGAATAAAAACGCTCGCGGTAGTTTTTCCCAGTTTTTTTTCGTTGCCAATTCAAAAGCATTTGCTTTCTCAGGTTTCGAATGAGAAGAAAATCCGACCATATATCATTGTCGACTCTGCTCAATCCTATTTCTGTGACGAGAAAAAGTACAAAGCAGACGCCTATATATTTAGCTTTGGTCGCGGCAAACCGTTGAATGCGGAAGGTGGAGGATTGCTTGGGGTTTTGGACTCGAAACTGAAAACCGTTGTTAGGGAGAAGTATCGAGCACTTCCAGATGAAGGTGTACTTCCGTCAATTAAACTGTTTATCAAATCAGTCCTGAATGACTTGTTCCTGCATCCGCATCTGTATTGGATCCCTTCGCAAATTAAATCATTGAAGTTGGGGGTGACGGAGTTTCCTCAAGAGATATTGATGAAAAAAATGTCACCGTATCAAAAAAACCTCTGGTTACAAATGGATAATAGAATACCAGAAATTCAAAAAATCAGGCAAGACCATGCTTCTGTTTATCGGTCTCATTGTATGGGGGAAAGGCAACTCAACATACCTGAAGAGTTTTCGCCTGCCAGGTATCCAGTTTATCTAGATAGAAAAAGGATAGATGAAGAAAAAGATCAGAATTTAAAACGGTACGGCGTTACGAGGATGTATCCAAACGCAATTTCGAAGCTTTATGAAATTCGTAATTGTTGCGTAAATTTGTATCAGGATTTTGCTAATAGTGAATGGGTTGCAGGGCACCTCTACACATTGCCTGTACATGAGTTCATGTCTGCACATGCGCGAGATGATGTTATTCGACTCGTAAAACCGTATCTGACTTAATATGAGTGTGCCGTTAAGGAATCATCTCGTTGCGTTCTACCTTTTCGTATCAGTGGGTCGTGCACATGAGTTGCTGCCACAACTTCAAAACCTTCCTTTTGGGA